>CAUJDL010000079.1 GCA_963169635.1 Bacteroidota bacterium | reverse complement strand
ATAGAATTTAATGGGTTAGTAAGTAAGAGGGTTGGCATTTTTGCTGACCCTTTTACATTGTATATCAAATACATTAAAGTAGTTACTCAATAATAATTAAAAGTTTATTTGCAGTAAATAATTTTCACTAATAATTCTTCTCTTTTATTACTTCTAATTCAAATTGTAAAGTTTACATATCAAACATTTTTCGTTTGTTATCTTTACCACATGGCAAAAATTAAAACATCTTTCTTTTGTAATAATTGTGGATATGAAAGTACAAAATGGTTAGGTAAATGTCCTACTTGTAATGAGTGGAATACTTTTATAGAAGAAGTGGTAGAAAAAAATAAATCGCAAGAATGGAAAGGTTATACTAACGAAACAAAACAAAATAAAGTAATTGCATTAAACAATGTAACAACCTTAGCAGAAAAAAGAATTAACACTTATGATGATGAGTTAAACAGAGTATTAGGAGGAGGAATTGTTTTAGGTAGTTTAATTTTAGTTGCAGGAGAACCGGGTATTGGAAAAAGTACTTTGTTCTTACAACATGGCTTAATGATGAAAGGCCTAAAGGTTTTATATATTAGTGGAGAAGAAAGTGAGCAACAAATAAAAATGCGTGCTGATAGATTAAAAATAGCTAATGAAGATTTTTATTTACTAACCGAAACAAGTACACAAACTATTTTTCAAGAAATAAAAAAATTAAAACCACAAGTTGTCATTGTAGATTCTATACAAACACTACAAAGTAATTTAATAGAAGCAGGTGCAGGTAGTGTAAGCCAAATAAGAGAATGTGCAGCAGAGTTTCAACGATTTGCTAAAGAAACCAATACACCTGTTTTTTTAATAGGTCATATAACAAAAGATGGCACTATTGCTGGTCCTAAAATTTTAGAACACATGGTAGATACTGTTTTGCAGTTTGAAGGAGACCGACATTATGCTTATAGAATTTTAAGAACTTTAAAAAACAGATTTGGTAGTACTGCAGAATTAGGTATTTATGAAATGAGTAATGAAGGAATGAAAGCAGTAAATAATCCCAGCGAAATTTTAATTACACAAAAAGAAGAGCAATTAAGTGGTAGTGCTATTGCTGCAACTATAGAAGGAATGCGACCTTTATTAATAGAAGTACAAGCATTAGTAACACAAAGTGTTTATGGCACACCACAAAGAACAGTTACAGGTTTTGATTTAAGAAGATTACAATTATTATTAGCAGTATTAGAAAAAAGAGGAGGCTTTTTATTTGGTACAAAAGATGTTTTTGTAAATATTGCAGGAGGCTTAAAAGTAGAAGACCCATCAATAGATTTAGCAGTAATTTGTGCATTACTTTCTAGTTACGAAGATGTACCAATACCACAACAAATTTGTTTTGCAGGAGAAGTAGGTTTAAATGGAGAAATTAGACCTGTAAACAGAATAGAGCAACGCATTGCAGAAGCAGAAAAATTAGGATTCGAAAAAATATTTATCAGCAAATTCAATAAAAAAACTTTTAATAGCAAAAATTTTAAGATAGAAATTATTTCTGTTAATCAGGTGCATGAAGTATATCAAAAACTATTTTAAATATGTTAGCAAAACTAACAGCTTATATTACCGATTTTTCACACTTTATTTTTCCTCATAACTGTGAAGGGTGTGGTACAGATGCTATACAGCAACACGATTTTTTATGTATGAAATGTATTGCACAACTACCAGAAACAGGTTTTGAAAATATTGATGAAAACCCCATTGAAAAAATTTTTTATGGCAGATTAAATATTCAAAATGCAACTGCTGCTTTTTATTTTTCAAAACAATCTTTAATACAACATTTATTACATCAATTAAAATATAGAGGCAATAAAGAAGCAGGTTATTTTTTAGGAAAAATGTTGGGCTATCAATTAAGTAAATCTCAAAAATTTAAAGATATAGATACAATTATTCCACTTCCATTAAATCCTAAAAAAGAATTAAAAAGAGGTTATAATCAAGCAGCAATAATAGCAGAAGGTGTAATAAGTATTTTTAAAAAATCATTAGAAACAAAAGCAGTAATAAGAACAGTTTTTACAGAAACACAAACACACCATAATCGTATTAATAGATGGAAAAATATGGATGGAGTTTTTGCTGTTATAAATCCAAAAGCAATAGAAGCAAAGCATGTATTATTAATAGATGATATAATAACTACAGGTGCTACATTAGATGCTTGTGGTAATACCATTTTAAAAAGTGGATGCAAATCTTTAAGCATTGCAACAATTGCTTACACTATTTAATCAATTAAAAATCTGCATCGTTACTATCTAATAATTCTCTTTCTATTTCTTCCATTTGTACAATATCCCAAGCTTCACTTTCTGTAGGTGTTACATTCATTACTTCTAATACTTCAAGTTCATCTAATGTATCTTCTACTTCTTTTTGCATACAACAAATTACAAAACTTGCATTAGCTTGATAAAAAGATTGTTGTAATGCAACAATTTTTAATGCAGCTGCTGCTTCAATTTCTTTTACATTAGCTAATTGTAAAATAATATTTTTTACAGGCTTAGATAAATATGGCATACATAATTCTGTTAAATTTTCAGCCACATTGACACAAATTTTTTGCTCATTGAGTATAATAGTCGTAAATTTCTCTTTGGTATCAGCTTTAAAATTCATCATAATAATTCATTAACATTGTGTGAATAAAAGTGTATTAACTTAGCTCAAAAATATTCTTTATCATTGTATAAATCCAAACATATTATGGATAATAATTTTTCAGCACAGGTAAAAGAGGTTATTTCTTTCAGTAGAGAAGAAGCATTAAGATTAGGTAATGATTTTATAGGTACAGAACATTTGTTATTAGGACTTATAAGAGATGGCGAAAATCTTGCTATAAAAGTTTTAAAAAATCTTAATGTAAACTTATACGATTTAAGAAAAGAAATAGAACTTGCCGTAAAAGACAAAGCAGGTAAAAATATTGCTAATATCAATAGTCTTCCTTTAACTAAACAAGCAGAAAAAGTAATAAGAATTACTGTACTTGTAGCCAAAGAGTTAAAAAGCCCATTGGTAGAAACAGAACATTTATTACTGAGCATATTAAGAAATAAAGAAAATATTGCTACACAAATTTTAAATCAGTTTGATGTAGATTACGATATTTTTAGAACAGAATTAGGAATGGTAGGCATTTCTCCAATTAATCCACCACCATCTTCTCCAAAATCTGAATTTACAGACGATGATGATGATGAATATGATGAAGAGAAAAAAGGAGGAGGTTCTTTTCCATCTTCACGTGGTACTGCTAAGCAAGGTGCAAACCCAAAAAGTAAAACACCTGTATTGGATAATTTTGGTAGAGATGTTACCAAACTTGCAGAAATGGGTTCTTTAGACCCAATTGTAGGAAGAGAAAATGAAATAGAAAGAGTATCGCAAATTTTATCTAGAAGAAAGAAAAATAATCCAATTTTAATTGGTGAGCCAGGTGTTGGTAAAACAGCTATTGTAGAAGGTTTAGCTCTTAAAATTGTACAACGAAAAGTTAGCAGAGTATTATTTGATAAACGTGTTATTTCTTTAGACTTAGCTGCATTAGTAGCAGGTACAAAATATCGTGGACAGTTTGAAGAAAGAATGAAAGCTATAATGAATGAGTTAGAAAAAAATAGAGATGTTATTTTATTTATCGACGAAATTCATACAATTGTAGGTGCAGGTGGTGCAAGTGGTAGTTTAGATGCAAGTAATATTTTTAAACCTGCATTATCAAGAGGCGAATTGCAATGTATTGGTGCTAGTACATTAGACGAGTATAGAATGTATATTGAAAAAGATGGAGCTTTAGACAGAAGATTTCAAAAAGTTTTAGTAGAGCCACCAAGTGTAGAAGAAACAATTCAAATTCTTTCCAATATTAAAGGTAAATATGAAGATTATCATAGCGTAGCTTTTGATGATCTTGCTATTGAAGCATGTGTAAAATTAAGTGATAGATATATTACAGATAGATTACTACCAGATAAAGCAATTGATGTTTTAGATGAAGTTGGTGCAAGAGTACATTTAAAAAATATTAATGTACCTAAAGTAATTGTAGATTTAGAAAAACGAATAGAAGATATTAAAAACGAAAAAAATAAAGTAGTTAAAAGTCAAAGGTTCGAAGAAGCTGCATCTTTAAGAGATACAGAAAAAAGATTAGGAGAAGAATTAGAAAAAGCAAAAGAAGATTGGGAAGAAGATAATAAACATAAACGCTATCCAATTTCTGAAGAGCATATTGCAGAAGTAATTAGTATGATGACTGGCATTCCTGTAAAAAGAATGGTAGAAGCAGAAACAGCCAAACTGCGTAAAATGAGTGATGATATGAAAGGAATGGTGATTGGTCAAGATGAAGCAATTATTAAAGTAGTAAAAGCAATTCAAAGAAATAGAGTAGGTTTAAAAGATCCTAAAAAACCCATTGGCTCATTTATATTTTTAGGACCCACAGGTGTTGGTAAAACAGAATTGGCAAGAAGCCTTGCTAAACAAATGTTTGATAGCGAAGATGCTTTAATTAGAATTGATATGAGTGAGTACATGGAAAAATTTACTGTCAGCCGTTTAATAGGTGCTCCTCCAGGATATGTAGGTTATGAAGAAGGTGGGCAACTTACAGAAAAAGTTCGTCGTAAGCCTTACAGTGTAATTTTATTAGATGAAATTGAAAAAGCACATCCCGATATTTATAATATTCTTTTACAAGTTTTAGATGATGGTATATTAACTGATGGTGCAGGCAGAAAAATTAATTTTAAAAATACACTGATTATTATGACATCTAATATAGGTGTAAGACAATTAAAAGAATTTGGCGATGGTGTAGGTTTTGCTACTGCAAATCGTATGCAAAATCAAGAAGAAAACCAGAAAGCAGTTATTGAAAAAGCTTTAAAGAAAACCTTTTCTCCTGAGTTTTTAAATAGAATAGATGATATCATTATTTTCAATTCTCTTTCTAAAGAAAATATCTTTAATATCATAGATATTTTAATGAAAGGTGTAACAAAACGATTAAGCAATATTGGTTTTTCACTTGAATTATCTGAAGAAGCAAAAGAATTTATTGCAGATAAAGGTTACGATGTTCAATATGGTGCAAGACCTTTACACAGAGCTATTCAAAAATATTTAGAAGACCCATTAGCTGATGAAATTTTAAATACAAATGTTAAAAATGGTGATACTTTAATTGCTATTTTGGATAAAGAAAATAATAAGATAACCTTTGAGTTAAAACAAAGTGAAGAAAAAGAAAAAGTTTAGTACTACTTCATTTTCTTATCTACACAAACATTATTTTTATTTTAAAATTTTATCAGTTGAACAATTCAATTATTCATTTAGAGAATATTCAAAAAAGTTATTTTATGGGTAGTAATGTACTGCCTGTATTAAAAGGTATTTCTTTAGATATCTTAAAGAACGAATATGTGGCATTAATGGGACCAAGTGGTAGTGGAAAAAGTACATTAATGAATATTATAGGTTGTTTAGATACACCTACTAATGGTAAATATGTACTTAATGGTAATGATGTAAGTAAAATGACTGATGATGCTTTAGCTGAAGTAAGAAATAAAGAAATAGGTTTTGTATTTCAACAATTTAATTTATTACCAAGATTAACAGCAACAGAAAATGTAGCTCTTCCTTTAATTTATGCAGGTATCAGTAAAAAAGAAAGAACAGAAAGAGCTTTAGCTGCATTAGAAAAAGTAGGTTTAGCAGATAGAGGTCATCATAAAAGTAATGAATTAAGTGGTGGACAAATACAACGTGTTGCTATTGCAAGAGCATTAGTAAATAATCCTTCTTTACTTTTAGCAGATGAGCCTACAGGAAATTTAGATACAAAAACTTCTATAGAAGTAATGGAAATTTTTAGTAAAATTCAAGAAGCTGGTAATACTGTTGTACTTGTAACTCACGAAGAAGATATTGCAAATTATGCAAAACGTATTGTAAGATTAAGAGATGGTATTATAGAAACTGATATAGTAAAAGAAGCAATGGCTGTTTAAGCTTTTACTTTAACTACTATTGTATTTTTATTTAAACTTCAAAATATTTTTCATGGCTATTAAAATATATACTAAAACTGGCGATGCTGGTAAAACTGCATTAATTGGTGGTACAAAAGTTCCTAAAAGTCATATAAGAATAGAAACTTATGGTACAATAGATGAACTAAATTCTTATATAGGTTTAGTTAGTGATTATGCTTCAGAAAATCATACTAAAATTATTTTAAAAGAAATTCAAGATAGATTATTTACCATAGGCTCTGCATTAGCTACAGACCCTGATAAAGAGCCTATCATGAAATTACCAGATTTAAAAGAAGAAGATATTGAACTTTTAGAAAAAGAAATAGATAGAATGAATGATGTATTACCTAAAATGAAATTCTTTATTTTACCGGGTGGACATGTTGCTATTTCTACAACACATATAGCAAGATGCGTTTGCAGACGTGCAGAAAGAAATTGTGTAGCAATGCAAGAGCAAGAAATGTTTATTAGCCCTATCATTATCAAATATATTAATCGTTTAAGCGATTATTTATTTATGCTTGCTCGTTATACAGGGCATTTATTAAATGTAGAAGAAATAGCTTGGAAAGCAAGAGTATAATTGACACCTCTTATCAAACTTAAATAATTATCTGCTACATATTTATTCAAAACAATTATTTTTGTTCGGCACATAAATATTTTAAAAATTGCTTTTTCTAACAACCAATTTTTTACTTGTTAGTAATAATTCAGTTTTTAATAAATCTATTCTTTTAAACTTTTAAAATAAATATTATGGGAACTTCAGTTGCAGAAAAAGTAGCTCAACAAACTGCTAATGATTTTTTGCCTTTACAAGGTACAGATTATGTAGAGTTTTATGTAGGTAATGCAAAACAAGCTGCACATTTTTATAAAACAGCTTTTGGCTTTCAAAGTTTAGCTTATGCAGGTCCAGAAACAGGTGTAAAAGACAAAGCAAGTTATGTAATTCGTCAAAATAAATTAACTTTTGTATTAACTACACCTTTAAAAATTGACAACCCAATTGCAGATCATATTTATAAACATGGCGATGGTGTAAAAGTTTTAGCACTTAAAGTAGAAGATGCAAAAGATGCTTGGGAGCAAACTACTAAACGTGGGGGTAAAAGTTATTTAGCACCTACAACTTTAAAAGACGATGATGGAGAAATTGTATTAAGTGGTATTCATACTTATGGCGATACAGTACATTTATTTGTAGAAAGAAAAAATTATCAAGGTGCATTTATGCCAGGCTATAGAAAGTGGGAATCTTTTTATAACCCTTCAGATACAGGTTTATTATATGTAGATCATTGTGTAGGTAATGTAGGTTGGAATCAAATGAATCCTTGGGTTAAATTTTATGAAGATGTAATGGGCTTTAAAAATATTTTAAGTTTCGATGATAAAGATATTTCTACAGAGTACTCTGCATTAATGAGTAAAGTAATGAGTAATGGAAATGGGTTTGTAAAATTTCCTATCAATGAACCAGCAGAAGGGAAGAAAAAAAGTCAGGTAGAAGAATATTTAGACTTTTATAATGGAGAAGGTGTACAACACGTGGCAATTGCAACACATAATATTATAGATACAGTAACTCAACTTAAAAATAGAGGTGTAGAGTTTTTAAAAATTCCTGAAACTTATTATGAAACTATTTTAGATAGAGTAGGTAAAATAGATGAAGACCTAAAACCTTTAAGCGAATTAGGTATTTTAATAGATAGAGATGAGGAAGGTTATCTATTACAAATTTTTACAAAACCATTAGAAGACAGACCAACACTTTTCTTTGAAATCATTCAACGTAAAGGTGCCAAAAGTTTTGGTAAAGGAAATTTTAAAGCTTTATTCGAAGCATTAGAAAGAGAACAAGCTTTAAGAGGTAATTTATAATTGTGTTGAATCATCAATTTTTAATAAAACTATTTTTTGTTATACTGATAACTTTCAGCATACCTGTAAATTTATTTGCCCAAAATGTAACTACTCTTTTACAAGAAGCTCAAAGTTTAGAATATAAATTACAAGAATCAGCAGCGTTAGAAAAATATAAAGCAGTTTTAGTAGAAGATGCTACCAACCTTACAGCACTAATTAAAACTACTGAATTAAGTGTTGCTATTGGTGGCAGACAAAAAGAAAAGAAAGATAAATTATTGTATTATCAATCTGCACAAAGTTTTGCAGAAAGAGCAATAAAAGTAGATGCAAATAATGCAGATGTAAACTATGTAATGGCTTTGGTATATAGTAAATTAACAGAAGTAGAAAAAGAAAATAAACAAATAGCATTACATATTAAAGCAACAAAACAATGGGCAGAAAATGCTTTACAAATAAATAAACAACATGCTAAAGCAAATTTTATTATGGGCAAATGGCATGTTGAAATGGAAAATTTATCTAGTATCAAAATAACTGCAGTAAAATTATTATATGGTAATTTACCAAAATATAGTATAGACTCTGCTATTTATTTTTTAGAAGATTGTAGAAAATACGATCAATATTTTATGCTAAATTATTTTGTATTGGCAAAAGTGTATATACAAAATAATAAACCAACCAAAGCAATAGAAATTTTGCAGAAATTAATAAAATTACCTTTACGTACTGCAGATGATGCAATGATAAAAGAAGAAGGAAAAAAATTACTTAACTCTTTAGAATAAAAATAAAATATGGAATTACAACAATTATTTGAACAAGCTGTAGCAAACAGTAAAACACTTACTGAAAAACCAGATAACGATACTTTATTAAAACTTTATAGCTTATTTAAACAAGCTACAGTAGGCGATAATCAAGAAGATGCACCATCTAATCCATTTGATTTTGTGGCAAAATTTAAACACGAAGCATGGGCTAAATTAAAAGGAATAACTAAAGAAGATGCTATGCAACAGTATATAGATTTAGTTACTAAACTAAAAGGTTAGTTTATCTTTTTACTACTTAATTTATAGGCTACATACAGCAATCATAAAAATTTGAGTGTCTAATATTGCGATATAAGAAATTTCTCTAGTTACATTTCTTATTAATTCAATTATATTTGCCTCAAATCTTTTATATGACAAAGAAAATTTTACTTACTGCTGTAATCTTATTACATTTTACTTGGATATTTTCTCAAGCATTATATCAAGTAGATAATACAGAAAAAGAAGCCAATTCTACCTTAATTATTGAAGGTAAAGTGGTTGATAAAGTTTCATTTTGGAATGAAACACAAACCATGATTTATACTGCTAATAAAATTAAAGTTTATAAAGTTTTTAAAGGCGAAGTAGATACAGATTTTATAGAAGTAATTACAGAAGGTGGTACAATTGGTGAATATGCTGTGTATGCAAGTGATTTATTAGATTTAGTTCAAGATCAAGAAGGTGTATTTTTTTGTTTTCCTAATTTAAAAGGCAGAAAATCGCCAACAACAAACAAAGTTTTATACGATGTTTATTCAAGCTCTCAAGGCTTTTGGACATATAATACTTACGAGAATAAAGTAACAGACCCATTTAATGTATATTATGGAATAACAACAGAAGTTTATACTTTATTAAAACAATTAACTGGTCAAGATTATGTTGTAAAAGACCCAACTTATCAAGTTGATGGGAATAAACAAACACAAACAACTCAAGCACAAAAAGTATTATTTCCAAGCGTTACATCTTTTTCACCAACTACAGTTCATGCTGGTGCAATGAGAGATCCTGTAAATAATATTTTAACAATTACAGGTTCTGGCTTTGGTACTAAAACAGGTAGTGCTGCAATTTTATTTAATGATGGTAATACTTCTCCAGGAACAGATTATCCTGTAGCAGCAAATAATGCACAATTATCTTCATTAATTATTTCTTGGACAGATACAGAAATTAAAGTAAGAGTTCCATCAAGAGCTAGTTCAGGTTTCTTTAAAGTAAGAGATGCTACTGGCAATATAGCTTATTCTCCAACTTTATTAGATGTTTATTTTGGTATTATAACTTTCAGTGTACAACAAAGTGGTATTTATTACGCTAAAGAGTTTAATTTAATGGATATGAATGGATCTGGTGGTTATACTATTTATTATAGCAATAGCACTGCTGGTAATGGAATTGATTTTGATGGAGGTACTGCAAAAGGTGCATTTCAAAGAGCATTAAATACTTGGAAAGAAGTGGCAGGTTTTAATGTATTAGAAGGTGGTGCTACACCAAACCAACAAGTAAGTTTTAATACAGTATCTACAGTAATGTACGATAACCAAAATACTGGTAATAGTCCTTTACCTGCTGGTACATTAGCTGTATGTTATTCATTTCCTCAAATATGTGGTGGTAATTATGAAACATTGTCTGGAAGAAGAGTTAAGTTTGATATTGTTGTAAGAAATAATGCAGTTTCACAAGGTAGTACAACATTTAATAATGGTCCTTGTCCATCACTTACAGTACCTGGTGCAACTAATTATTCTCCTGTAGATTTAGAAACTGTTATTTTACATGAATTAGGTCATGCTGTAAATTTAGCTCACGTTAATGATGGTATGGTTGGTGCTACTTTAGGTACTACAAATCCTGGTTCTTTAATGCACTATGCAGTTTCTGGAAGTAATAGACGTACAACACCTGATGCTTCTCCTAAAGCTGGTGCTCTATACTCTTTACAACAACAAAATAATAGCTATGGTTCTTGTACTACTGATTCAGAAATGACACCTTTAACACCAATTGTAGAACCTAAAGATGAATGTCCTTTAACTTTCCCTACAGAGCCAACTGCTTTAAATACAACTGTTGCTTTTGATATGGTACATTCTAATAGCAATAAATATGTATCAGACCCTGAAATGACACAAGTAAGATGCGATGCAGTTGGTACATCAATTACAAATACTACTTACTATGTAATTAAAACTAATGATAATTCAGGTAGTGGAATTTTAAATATTAATGTTACTGGATATACTACAAATCCTGTATTCATTGCATCATGTACTCATGGCTCACTTCCTGCACAAGGTTTTAGATTAAGTTTATACAAAGTAAATAGTTGCCCTACACCTGGTAGTTTTCCAAACCCTGTTGCATGTAGAACATTTGATGCAAATGGTGGCATATTCCCAATTTCAGGTTTAGATTATAACTCTACATATTTAATATATATAGGTGCAATTGAAAATACAAAAGCTACTTTTAATTTAACCTTTAGTGGTACTGCTTTAGTGCCAATTAAATTAAGTTCATTTACTGGTACTGTTCATCAAGAGTATAATAGTATAGATTGGATAGCAGAACAAGTAATTAATGTAGATAAAATTATTATTGAAAGAAGTGCTAATGGTACAGACTTTAGTGCAATTGGAGAAGTAAAAGGCAATGATGCATATCTTAAAAATGGTAACTATAAAGATTTTAAACCTTATATTACTAGTTATTACAGATTAAAAGTGGTAAATAATGATGGTAGTACAGAATACTCTAAAACTATAGTTTTAAAAAGAAACGATAAAATACTTTTCACCATTACACCAAATCCTGCAACAACTTTCTCAGATGTACAAATTTCAGCAGAAACAAAAGGAAAATATAGTTTAATGGTATATAATATTAATGGACAAGCAGTGTATAAAAAAGATATTGTAGTAAATGCTGGAATGAATAGTCATAAAATAAATACTACTTCTTTTGCAAAAGGTGTTTATAGAGTAGTATTATTTAATGAACAAAGCAATAATGTTTTTGCAAATTCATTAATAGTACAATAAAGTAATATTCAATAAAACATACTTAAAAAGTACATCTTTAATGGTGTACTTTTTATTTTTATATCTATATAGTTGATTAACAGTAATTTTTTAATCATTTTTTTTCTTTGAGAAAAGAAAATACTCCCTTACTTTTGCACTCCAAAAATTTTTATTACCCACAAGGCTCAACAAGTGTCTCATCTGTTTGAGAACGCCAGCAGGGTGTAATCTTAAAATAAGATTATTTTATGCCTAAAGTAAAAACAAATTCAAGTGCCAAAAAAAGATTTAAAGTAACTGGCACAGGTGAAATTACTTTTCAAAAACCTTTTAAGCGTCACATCTTAACTAAGAAATCAAAAAAACGCAAACGCAATCTTCGAAAACCAGGTATTGTTGGTTCAGCAAACAAAGATTTTGTTCAAAGATTATTGAGATTAAAATAAATATCTCTTAACAAGAAAAGTAAAACATTATTTCACCCATTCGGTTTTAAATATTTATACCGAATAAAAAATAAAAAAAAATTATGCCACGTTCAGTAAATGCAGTTGCTTCAAGAGCACGTCGCAAAAGAATATTAAAACAAGCTAAAGGCTTTTATGGTAAACGTAAAAATGTATATACCGTAGCCAAAAATATTGTAGAAAAAGGTCTTACTTACAGCTATGTAGGTCGTAAATTAAAGAAAAGAGAATATCGCCAATTATGGATAGCTCGTATTAATGCAGCAGTAAGAGAAGAAGGCTTAACTTATAGCCAATTTATGAATAAACTTGCTACAAAAGGTATCGATTTAAACAGAAAAGTTTTAGCCGATTTAGCAATGAATAATCCAGAAAGTTTTAAAGCATTAATAGCTTCTGTAAAGTAAACTAATTAAAAATTACTTACGAAAAGTCAGAGAAAAAAACTCTGACTTTTTTTATTGCATTTACATATTACAAATGATTACTTTTGTTCAAATAATGAACAACCATCTTTTAATTTTTTAATCGTTAGTTAGAAGAATGACAAACAGTTATACCTCTCTGGTTAATCAAACCTTTCACTTTCCACAAGAAGGATTTGCCATTAATGAAGAAAATGATTATCTCGAATTTAATGGTATTAATTTAAAACCAATTATTGATAAATATGGTACTCCTTTAAAACTTACTTATTTGCCTAAAATTGGTATGCAAATAAAAAAAGCAAAGCAAATGTTTGACAATGCTTTTAAAAAACATAAGTATGAGGGTAAATATAATTATTGCTACTGCACCAAAAGCTCTCACTTTTCTTTTGTGGTAGAAGAAGCTGTAAAGTATGGTATTAATTTAGAAACTTCTTATGCTTATGATATTGAAATAATTAATCAACTGCATAAACGTAGAAAAATTAATAAAGACATTTTTATTATTTGCAATGGGTACAAGCAAAAAACTTATACTTCAAGAATTATTAAACTAATTAATAGTGGGTTTAAAAATGTAATTCCTGTATTAGATAATAAAGATGAATTAAAAGCATACAAACGTGGTGTAAAAAATCCTTTTGGTATTGGTATAAGAATAGCTGCTGAAGAAGAGCCTACTTTTCCTTTTTATACATCTAGATTAGGGATAAGAGCTAAAGATATTTTAGAATTTTATGTAGATGAAATTGAAGGCAATGAAGATAAATTTTATTTAAAAATGCTGCATGTGTTTTTAAACAAAGGCATTAAAGATGATATTTATTATTGGAGTGAGTTAAACAAAATTATTAACCTTTATTGTCAGCTTAAAAAAATTTGCCCTGAATTAGATTCAATAAATATTGGTGGAGGTTTTCCTATAAAACATTCTTTAGGTTTTGAGTACGACTATCAATTTATGATTAATGAAATTGTTAGCAATATTAAAAAAGCATGTAAAAAAGCTAAAGTTCCTGTACCAAATATTTTTACAGAGTTTGGTAGCTTTACTGTTGGCGAAAGCATGGCACATATTTATAGTGTAATAGGAGAGAAGAGACAAAATGATAGAGAAACATGGTATATGATAGACTCATCATTCATTACTACATTACCTGATACTTGGGGTATTGGCGAAAAATTTTTATTGCTACCAATTAATAAATGGGACAATGAATATCATAGAGTAGTATTAGGTGGCATTACATGCGATAGTCATGATTATTACGATAGTGAAGAGCATATTAAAGAAGTTTTTTTACCTAAAATAAAAAGCAATAATCCAGATGATAAAGCAGATAAAGAACCTTTATATATTGGCTTTTTTCATACTGGTGCTTATCAAGATCAAATAAGTGGTTATGGTGGCATTAAACATTGCTTAATACCCTCTCCTAAACATGTAATTATAGAACATGATAAAAATGGAAACCTTATAGATTGGGTTTATGCTAAAGAACAAACAGCAGCAAGCATGTTAAAAATTTTAGGTTACTTACGCTAATTAATTATTTAAACATACATCAATGAAAAAACTAACAATTATTTTGTTATTAGTTCCTTTTACAATTTTTGCACAACAAAAGAAAACAACTGTTGTTACTAAAAAACAACCTGTAAAAAAAGTAGTGAATAAACCAATTATTCAAACAGGGTTAGACTCTATGAGCTATGCTTTAGGAACAAGAATAGCTATGAATATGGCAGCTAATCATATAGATAGCTTAAGCTACAATGCCTATATTGCTGGTATAAAAGATGTGCTAAATAAAAGACCATTATTGTTTGATGATAAAACTTGTAATAACATTATCAATGAAAAAGTACAAGAACTAAGCAAACAAAAATCTAAAAAAGAAAAAGCTAACAGCTTACAGTTTTTAAATACTAATAAAAATAGAAAAGGTGTAACTGTTACTGCAAGTGGTTTACAGTACGAAGTAATTACAATGGGTACAGGTATAAAACCAACTATTCAAGATACTGTAGTTTGTCATTATAGAGGTACATTAGTAAATGGTTTTGAGTTTGATAATAGTTACTCAAGAGGCCAACCACTTACATTTCCTTTAAATGGTGTAATTAAAGGCTGGACAGAAGCTTTACAACTTATGCCACAAGGAAGCAAATGGAAATTATTTATTCCTTCTGAATTAGGTTATGGAGATAATGGTGCAGGAAATGATATACCTGGTGGTGCAGCTTTAATTTTTGAAGTAGAATTAATTGATGTAAAAAAAGCAGCCAATTAATTTGTTGTTTTCATAAAATTTTTTCAACGAAAGTTTATTGAACTATTTCAATAAACTTTTTTTTATTTCAAAACTTATCAGCTATTTACTTCTGTAAAAACTTTCATTAGTTTAATTCAGTACTACAAAAAATGCACTTATTTTTGCTAAACTATTTTACTCTAAAAAAGCAATTGTATAATGTCAGTTTTTACCAATAAGGTTGTAGTAATTACAGGTGGTTCAGAAGGTATAGGAAAAGCCTTAGTAGAATCTTTTTTAAACTTAGGTGCTACAGTAGCAACTTGTAGTAGAAATTATGATAAACTTTATCAACTACAATCTACCCATTCTGGTAAACCTTTAATGATTTATACTACTGATGTAAGTAAAGAACAAGAGTGCAAAAATTTTATAGATGCTGTAGTTAGCAGCTTTGGAAGAATAGATATATTAATTAATAATGCAGGTATATCTATGAGAGCTTTAGTTATAGATGCTGAATTAGATACTATTAAAAAAGTAATGGATATTAATTTTTGGGGCACTGTTTATTGTACAAAATTTGCATTGCCACATATCTTAAATACTAAAGGTAGTATTGTTGGTGTATCTTCTATTGCAGGTTTTAGAGGCTTACCTGGCAGAAGTGGCTACTCTGCTTCTAAATTTGCAGTTAATGGTTTTATGGAAGTTTTAAGAACAGAACTTTTACAATCTGGTGTAAATGTTATGTGGGTTTGTCCAGGTTTTACAACTTCTAATATCAGAAATGCTTCTTTAAATAGTAAAGGCCAATCTCATGGTGAGTCTTCTATGGATGAAGGTAATATGATGAGTGCTACAGAATGTGCACAGCATATTATTAAAGCAATTGAAAAAAGAAAACGTACATTAATTCTTACATTCACTGGTAAGAAAACTGTATTTTTAAATAAACTTTTTCCAAAGATTGCCGATAAATTTACTTATAACTTTTTTTACAAAAAAGGAGAATTAATAAAATAATATTTTGCTCTAAAACATAATGCCTTTATTAACTTTAACAACTGATATTGGCCAACAAGATTTTATAGTTGGTGCTGTAAAAGGTCAAATGTTTACGGCTACACCTAACTTACAAATTGCAGATATTACTCATTATTTACCTCACGATAATTTTGCTCATGCAGCTTATATCTGTAAAAATGCTTTTGCATATTATCCTGATAATACTATTCATTTAATTTTATTAAACTTATTCGAATCTACTACACTACATTTTGTTATCTGTCAATACAACCATCAATTTATTGTTTGCCCTAATAATGGAATAATAAGTATGATTACAGAGCAAACACCTGAAAACAGTGTTGTTTTGCCCATTATTAATGCAACTAACACATTACAAATTACACAACAAGTTGCTACGGCTATTCAAAAATTAATGAATAAAGAAAGCCTTGAAAATATTGGTACAAAAGGGTTAAACATCATTGAAAAATCTATGATGAAACCATCTGTTGGAGAAAAGTGGATGGAAGGACAAATTATTTTTATAGATAATTTTGATAACGTAATTGTAAACATTACTAAAACAGAATTTGAGAAACAAAGAAATGGTCGTAAGTACAGTATTATTTTTAAACGAAACGAAACTGTACAATTGTTTAGTAATAATTATGCAGATGTAAAAGAAGGCGATAATTTAGCTTGGTTTAACTCTGCTGGATATCTAGAAATTGCTATCAATAAAGGCAAAGCTGCTGAATTATATGGGTTAGAAAACTATAACCAAAATATGGTGAATCATGGTACAGCATATCATAATAAATGGTTTTATCAGGTAGTTCGTATCATTTTTGAATAATTTTTTTTACCTTAATTTTTTACTGATAGCCTAAGCCCTTTACTTAAACTACTTATACAAACACAAGCAAATTGTTATCTTTGCAGCATGATGAATAATAAACGTACAGTAGCTTTTCATACATTAGGATGTAAACTTAATTTTTCTGAAACTTCTACTTTATCTAGAATGTTAGAGACAGAAGGTTTTGAAAAAAAAAGCTTTGATGATAGTGCAGATGTGTATGTAATTAATACATGCTCTGTAACAGATAGTGCAGATAAAGAGTGCAGGCAAATTATCAGACGTATTCAAAGAAATGCTCCAGAAAGTTTAGTAGTGGTTACAGGTTGTTATGCTCAACTAAAACCAAAAGAAATTGCAGCAATACCAGGTGTAGATTTAGTGTTAGGTGCTGCAGAAAAATTTAATATTGTAAAACATATTGCAGCATGGTCTCAAGGCGATAGTACAAAAATTTGCAGCTGCGATACAGAAGATATTGAAGGATTTAATGCTTCATTTTCTGCACATGATAGAACCAGAACATTTTTAAAAGTACAAGATGGCTGCGATTATAATTGTAGTTATTGTACAATACCAATGGCAAGAGGTAAAAGCAGAAGCGATAGTATTAATAATGTAATAAAAAATGCAGAAGAGTTAGCTGCTAAAGGTGTAAAAGAAATTGTATTAACAGGTGTTAATCTTGGCGATTTTGGTAAAGGTAATGATGGTGTACATACTTTATCAAGTATTCAACAAAGAGAAGAAAATTTTTATGAACTAATTCAAGCATTAGATGAAGTTGAAGGTATAGAACGTTATAGAATATCTTCTATAGAACCTAACTTACTCACTAACGATATCATTGCTTTTGTGGCTAAAAGCAAAAAGTTTATGCCTCACTTTCATATTCCTTTACAAAGTGGTAGCAATCATATTTTAAAATTAATGCGTAGAAGATATATGAGAGAATTGTATGCAGATAGAGTTGCATATATTAAACAATTAATTCCTCATTGCTCCATTGGTGTAGATGTTATTGTTGGTTTTCCTGGAGAAACTGATGAATGTTTCGAAGATACTTTTAACTTCTTACACAGCTTAGATATTAGTTATTTACATGTATTTACTTATAGCGAAAGAGCAAATACACTTGCATTAGATTTTAAACCTATTGTACCTAAAAATATTAGACACGAAAGAAATAAAATTTTACGTAACCTTAGTTACATGAAATCGCAATACTTTACAGAGCAACACCAAAACCAAACACGAAAAGTTTTGTTTGAAACATCTGATAAAAATGGTATGATGGAAGGTTATACAGATAACTATATTAGAATTACTACACCTTATAGACAAGAGTGGGTAAATGAAATTATAGATTGGAAGATATAATGCTTCAGCTCAATAAAATATCATTGGTACATTTTAAAAATTATTTACAAAATCAATTTGTATTTAACCAAAAAGTAATTGGTATTTGTGGTAATAATGGAACTGGCAAAACCAATTTACTAGATGCTATTTATTATTTATCTTTTACCAAAAGTTATTTTACCAATACCGATTCTCAAAATGTGCAACATGGTAAAGCAGGTTTAAGAATTGATGGACATTATTCAAAAGATGCAATACCCTCTCAATTAGTTTGTATATTAAGAGAAAATAATAAAAAAGAATTTTTAAAAGATAACGAAACACTACAAAAATTTTCTGACCATATTGGTAATTATCCTTGTGTAATGATTGCACCAGACGATACTTCATTATTAGTTGGTGCAAGTGAGTTAAGAAGAAAATATATAGATACTATCATTGCTCAAATAAACAAACAATACTTACATAATTTAATAGACTATAATAAGCTTTTACAACAAAGAAATAGTTTATTAAAACATGCAGCCGAAAATGGCCATTTAGATAATGATGTTTTATTAATTTTAAACCAACAATTATCAGAAAAAGCCACTTATATTTTTCAAGAGAGAAAAAACTTTTTTGCTAATTACTTACCATTAGTTTTATTTTATTATCAAAAAATTGCAGATACTACAGATAGTATTTCATTAAGCTATGAAAGTGCATTACATCAAGCAACAATGCAACAGTTGTTAAAAAATGCTTTACAAAAAGATATGGTATTGCAACGTACTACTGTAGGTATTCATAAAGATGATATTGATATAAGTATGCATAATGCAGTATTTAAAAATATTGCATCGCAAGGACAAAGAAAAAGTTTGCTATTTGCTTTTAAGTTAGCAGAGTGGCAAACAATTAAAATTAATAAAGGCTTTGCACCAATATTATTATTAGATGATGTTTTTGAAAAATTAGACCAACAAAGAATGCATAATTTATTACAATGGGTTTGTAAAGAAGATGATGGACAAGTTTTTATTACAGATACACATAAAAACAGATTAGAACAAGCATTGCAATTGGCTACAATAAAATATCAGCTAATAGAGTTGTAAAAAAAAGGAGAGTAAAATTTTACTCTCCCGGATAAACATTAATTACAATTTCGCATTCAGGCAAAAACTCCTGAAGTTTTAAATAGTCTTCCTGCGGATATAGATAAGGCAAATTCAGCCTTCGTAGGTTTTTCAGCTTTTTTAAACATTTAATAGATTGCTCAGAAAGAGATCCCAATTGTCTGTAACTCATTCTTAATTCTAAAACTTCCAATTGTTTAATTTTAGTCAGGTTACAAAAAAAGTTTTCCTGTTTAAAATCAAATGGGCAACCATTTAGCCTAAATGTTTTCAGGTTACTCAATTCTGCAAACTTCTCAAAAGAAGCATCAGGAGTTGGTTTACCCTGTTCAACATCGAAAATCATTCCTCGTGTATAATATACACTGATGGTAGAAATGTTTTCTGGCTCTTTAAGAGCTTCTCTAAGTGATGTAGCATAGCCCATAGGATTAAAACCACTTTGTGCATTTACTACATTCATCGTTAAAAGGAACATCCATACGAAATGGATGTAATTTTTTACGGACTTCATAGATAAAGGGATTAGTAAGTTGACGTAAAAATATACTACTTATTTTTTAATATTTTAAAAATGAGACTATTGTGTATAAAGAAAAAAAGAAACTAGGTTTATGCACAGTACTTATTGAGGTATAAAAAAATATAATCATTAAAATTTGTTATTAGCTATACACAAATATTCCCCAAACAAAAACTAAAAATATTTTTTTCTTGTAGCATTACTTAATTTGCAGCAATGGAACAATATCAACAATTATTACAACATATTTTAAATACAGGTACTAAAAAACAAGATAGAACAGGTACTGGAACAATTAGTTGTTTTGGTTATCAAATGAGGTTTGATTTACAAAAAGGTTTTCCGTTAGTAACTACTAAAAAATTGCATTTAAAAAGTATTATTTATGAATTGCTTTGGTTTTTAAATGGCGATACCAATATTAAATATTTAACAGATAATGGTGTAAGCATTTGGAATGAATGGGCAAATGAAAATGGCGATTTAGGTCCTGTATATGGTAAACAATGGCGTAGTTGGCAAGGAGCAAATGGTGTAGTTGTAGATCAGATAAAAGATGTAATACATCAATTAAAAACAAACCCAGATAGTAGAAGAATGATTGTAAGTGCATGGAATGTAGCAGAGTTGCCTAATATGGCTTTAATGCCTTGTCATGCACTATTTCAATTTTATGTTGCAGATGGAAAATTAAGTTGTCAGCTATATCAAAGAAGTGCAGATGTATTTTTAGGTGTGCCTTTTAATATTGCTTCTTACGCTTTATTAACTATCATGATGGCTCAAGTTTGTAATTTACAAATAGGCGATTTTGTTCACAGCTTTGGCGATGTACATTTATACAGTAATCATATAGAACAAGCTAAACTACAATTGCAAAGAACACCTTATGCTTTACCAACATTAACTTTAAACCCAACTGTAAAAGATATTTTTAGTTTTAAGTTTGATGATATTACTTTAGAAAATTATCAATATCATCCTCATATTAAAGCTCCTGTAGCTGTATAACTTAAAAGCATAAATAAGTAATAACATGATAATTTCTTTAGTTGTAGCAGCATCAGAAAATAATGTAATTGGTAGCAATAATCAATTGCCTTGGCATTTACCCAACGATTTAAAATTTTTTAAAAATACTACATGGGCAATGCCTATTGTTATGGGAAGAAAAACTTTTGAAAGTATGGGCAATAAACCTTTGAAAGGAAGATTAAATATTATTATTACCAAACAAAAAAATTGGCAAGCAGATGGAGTAGTTATTGTTCATAGTTTTGATGATGCATTGTTTGTAGCTAAAAGCCATTTTTATAAAGAAATGTTTGTAGTGGGTGGTGGCGAAATTTTTGAACAAACCATTCAAAAAGCTCAAAAAATTTATTTAACAAGAGTGCATACAAAAATTGAAGGCAATGTTTTTTTCCCTGAAATTGATATAACTAAATGGCTACTAAAAAGCTCTCAATTGAACCCTTCAGACGATAAACATCAATATAGTTACAGCTTTGAATTATGGGAAAAGAAATAAAACATTAAACTTATAAAATACATAATAATCTTTATCAATAATCAGTTATCTTGCACGGGTAATTTTAATTCATAATCAATGTCAGCTTCAATAACACCAAAATTTCCTGCAGTAAAAAATTCATTACACTTAGAATTAAAAAAAAGAGTACAAGCTTATTTTGATGAAAAAGGAATTTTAGCAACAGGGAATATCAACCTTTTTTCTAAAGCAATTATTTTAGTATCTGCATTTATTATAACTTATATACACCTGATATTTTTTACACCTGCTTGGTATATTGCCATTCCAGAATGTATTTTATTAGGTTGCTTAATTGCAACAATTGGTTTTAATGTAATGCATGATGGTAGCCATGGTAGTTTTAGTAAAAATAAATGGAAAAATAAATTAGCTGCAGCATCTTTAAGCATGTTAGGTGCCAACCATTTTATGTGGAATATGAAACATAATATTTTACATCACAGCTTTACTAATGTAGATGGGGTAGATGATGATATTGAAATAGGTGTTTTAATGAGAATGGCTCCAACACAAAAAAGATATTGGATGCACCGATTTCAACATTTTTATTTTTGGTTTTTATATATGTTGCTTTATGTGTTTTGGATTTTCTTTACAGATTATCAAAAATATTTTTCTAAAAAAATAGGAAGTGTGCCAATTAAAAAAATGAATTTGAATGACCATATA
Organism: Bacteroidota bacterium; assembly: GCA_963169635.1. Taxonomy (GTDB): domain Bacteria; phylum Bacteroidota; class Bacteroidia; order Chitinophagales; family Chitinophagaceae; genus UBA1930. The sequence goes on along the minus strand of CAUJDL010000079.1, from coordinate 8,004 downwards.
GAATTTTGGGCAGTTAAAATTTATCATAGTTTTATTTTTGTTGTGATACCTATTTTAATGGTGGGTTGGTTTAATTGGTTAATGGGTTTTTTATTAGTAACCTTAGTATCTGGTTTAGTATTAAGTATTGTATTTCAGTTAGCACACACTGTAGAAGATACACATTTCCCTATTGCAGATACTGATAATAATAAACTACCAGACGAGTTTGCAGCACATCAATTAAAAACTACAGCCAACTTTGCTACAAGAAGTAAAACTATTAGTTGGTTAGTGGGTGGCTTAAATTTTCAAATAGAGCATCATTTATTTCCTAAAATTTCTCATGTACATTATCCTGCTATTAGTAAAATAATTAAAAATGTTTGTTTAGAATATCAGATACAGTATATAGAATATCCTACCATGTACAAAGCAGTTGCTGCTCATATTCAGTTTTTGAAAAGATTAGGAAAGTATGACTAATACTTTAAAAAAAGTTTTAGTCATATTGATGTTTTAATTTTATAAATCAGGCCATTAATTTATTAGATTAAGCTTAATTAAAAGCATGAAAAAAATTATTATAGCTGGTATTGCTACAGTTATCATGATAATTGTGCTACGCTTTTTTTCAAATGGATTGGTAACAGATTATACCCCTGCAGGTATTGTAAGTTTTGAACTTGCAAAAAATATGAAAGATGCTTATGCAATGATGACTGCTGTAGGTAAAAAACCTTTACAAATAAATATTGCTGTAGATTTTGCTTTTATCATTACCTATTGCTTATTTTTATTTTTATGCTGTAAAGAGTTAATGAATAATTATAAAAACAGTACAGCTAAAACTATTGGACTTATTTTTTTAGAATTAAGTGTTTTAGTAGGCGTATTAGATTTGGTAGAAAATATTGCTATGCTTATTACCTTAGGTGGTCATGGTAGTAATATAAGTGTAGGTATTAGCAGATGGTCTGCTATTATTAAATTTTCACTTGCTGCTTTAGTAATTTTGTACATTTTAATTGCTGCATTCTATATTAAATTATTATCAAAGAAAAAGAGCTAATGTTTATTGCTAAGAAAAATATTATAGCAGGAAGAAATCCTGTAATAGAAGCTTTAAAGCAACATTTAGCTATAGATAAAATTTTAATTTCTAAAAAAGCTACAGGCAATAATATTACAGAAATTAAAACTTTAGCAAAAGAAAATAATATTCCTGTACAGTATGTACCTGTTGAAAAAATAAATGCTTTAACCAATATAAAACATAAAGGAATTATTGCTTTTAAAAGTGCAATACGTTATCAAAATTTACAACAAGTAATAGATTTTATTTTAGAAAAAGGAGATACTCCATTATTCTTAATATTAGATGGTATTACAGATGTAAGAAATATTGGGGCAATAGCACGTACGGCTGTTTGTTGTGGTGCACAAGCTATTATTATTCCAGATAAAGGTGTTGGTGCATTAAATGAAGATGCTGTAAAAACAAGTGCTGGTGCATTAGAAATGATTCATATCTGTCGTGTAAATAGTTTAATGAAAGCTGTAGATGAACTTCATCTAAATGGTATTAAAGTTTTTGCTAGTGAAATGACGGCAAATACAAAACTCTTTAACCTCAATTTTCAAGAACCTTGTGCTATTGTAATGGGTAGCGAAGACAAAGGTATTTATCCTGCACTTATGAAAATTTGTGATGAAACATTTCATATTCCTATGGCTAATAATTTTGAAAGTTTAAATGTAAGTGTTGCTACAGGAATGATTTTATACGAAGCAATGAAACAAAGAATTAATTAAATAAAAAATGGCAGCAATTTTTGCTACCATTTCATTTCATTGAACAATATTTTTTAAATTACTTTTACTAATTCTTTAAATAATAATGTAAGTTTTGGTTCTGCTTCTTTTGCAGCTTGTAATACTTCTTCGTGAGTAATTACATTATTATCTTCTCTAATGCCTAAATCAGTAACAACACTTACTGCAAATACCTTCATACCACAATGTACTGCTGCAATATTTTCTTGTACTGTACTCATACCAACAACATCGCTACCAATAGTTTTTATTAATCTATATTCTGCATGAGTTTCAAATGTAGGACCTGTAACAGCAGTATATACACCTTCGTGTACATGTATATTATTTGCTTTAGCTATAGCTTTTGCTTTAGTTAAAATTTCTTGATTATATGGTTCACTCATATCAGGAAAACGTGTACCTAAACTTTCTTCATTTTTACCAATTAAAGGGTTAGTAACAAAGAAACTTATATGATCGTTGATAAGCATTAAATCGCCTACTTTATAATTAGGATTTACAGCACCTGCTGCATTAGATAATAATAAATTTTGTACACCCAACATTTTCATTACTCTTACAGGAAAAATTACTTGTTGTGCAGAGTATCCTTCATAAAAATGAAAACGACCACTCATTACTATAACATTTGTACCATCTAATTTTCCAAAAATTAATTTGCCACCATGACCTTTTACAGTACTTACAGGAAAGTTAGGAATATCTGTATAAGGTAATGCAACTTCAGTTTCTATTACAGAAGCTAAATTACCTAAACCACTACCTAAAATAATACCTACTGTTGCATTAGGTGTTACTTTACTTTTTATATAAGATACTGTTTCGTTTAATTGCTCTAATAAATTGCTCATAAAAAATAATTAAGTTGGCAAATATATAGTCATTCACTTATGCTACCTCAAATGTTAATATTTAAAGTAGTATTAATATTCCTTTTTATCAGTTTTGGTAATCCATGCTTTAAAAATAGTTAATGCTTCATCTCTACCTAAAGGTTCTATAGTTATTCTTCTTGCATGAAGTGGTAAGGTAAGTTCATCATAAATCATAGAATCATCAAAGCCAATTTCAGCAGCATCGTTTCTTGTATTAGCATAAAAAACTTTATCTGGTCTTGCCCAATAAATAGCACCCATACACATAGGGCAAGGTTCGCAAGAAGTATAAAGTTCACAGCCATCTAATTGAAAGCTGTTTAAATTTTTACAAGCATCTCTAATAGCTACAACTTCTGCATGTGCAGTAGGGTCATTAGTTCCTGTAACTTTATTCCAACCTTTACCTACTACTTTTCCATCTTTTATAATTACACAGCCAAAGGGTCCACCATCATTTTGGTTCATACCATGTTCAGATAGTTTTATGGCTTCTTTCATAAATTGCATTTTATTGTCCATGCTACTTATTTTTGGTTCATTACAAATATAACTAAGTAAGTTTAAATGATTATTTCATTAACCTTTCATCTTTAAAAACTATGTTATGATACATTGGAACGATTTTGAAAAAATAGCTATAAGAACAGGTACTATTATTAATGCAACTACTTTTCCTGATGCTAAAAAACCTGCCTATAAATTAACGATAGATTTTGGTGAATTAGGTATCAAACAATCATCTGCACAAATTACACAACACTATACACCAGCAGATTTAATTAATAAACAAATTTTAGCTGTTGTAAATTTTCCACCCAAACAAATTGCAAATTTTATTAGTGAATGTTTGGTATTAGGTGTATATGATGAAAATAATGATGTAGTATTATTAACAACTGATAAAAAAGTAAATAATGGCTTATTAGTTGGTTAAGTAAAATTTTTATTAGTTAAATTATTTTATTTTTACCACATTAATTTTAATTACATGCAAGAACTGTATTATACATATTATGAAAGCCCTGTTGGGTTAATAAAAATTGGTGGTACAGATACTTATATTGCAGAGTTAAGTTTTGTAGATAATAAAGAACAAATAAAATATGGCGAACCTGGTGTAAGCGATATGATACATTTTTGTACAGAGCAGTTAATAGAATTTTTTGCAGGAAGAAGAAAAACATTTGATATTCCTATTCATCAAGAAGGTACTTTATTTCAACAAAAAGTTTGGAACGAATTATTACATGTACCATTTGGTAAAACTTTAAGTTATATAGAATTAGCTAAAAAAATTGGCGATGCAAAAGCAACAAGAGCAGTTGCTGCAGCAAATGGTAAAAATAAAATTTCTATTATTGTACCTTGTCATAGAATTATTGGTAGCGATAAAAGTTTAATAGGTTATTCTGGAGGTATGTGGCGTAAAAAATGGTTATTGCAACATGAGTTTAGAGTAACACATGGTATTCAAGTGCTTTTTAATTAAGATGTATAAGTTTTAAATTCTCTTTAATTTTCGTTAAAAAATTTTCATTTATAAAAAACTTAATAAGGTATCAATTTTTATTCCTAAATTTAGCTATCAAAAAATTTACGACTATGAAAAAATTAACTTTACCCATTATGTTAGTTGCAGCATTATTAGCAACTAAATCTTATGCTCAGTCTAATAAAGCTTATGCAATTACTGCAGAAACAAAAGGAACGTATAATTGGACGGCCATTAGAGAAATTGATTTAAGCAATGGTAATGTATTAAATACTTTATACAGTAGTACTAATACAAAACCTATTAATTATAGTTTTATCAATTCAGAAGGTGTTGCTAATAGAAGTTTACAAGCTTCTTCACCAACAGTTAATGGTGTTGCAGCAGCTGCTTTTGATGCAAAAAATAATCGTTTATATTTTACACCAATGTGGGGTACAGATTTACGTTATATAGATTTAAACACAAACGAATTGAATGTAGTTATTAATAATGATACTCGTTTTTCTACAGGTGTAAGAGTTAATGAAAGCAATGTAATTACTCGTATGACTTTTGCTGCTGATGGTAATGGTTATGCTTTAACAAACGATGGTAATCAATTAATACAATTTACTGCTGATAAAACTCCTGTAATTAAAAATTTAGGAGTATTAATTGACAGTAAAAATAATCATGATATTAGTGTACATGCACAATGTACAAGTTGGGGAGGCGATTTAATAGGTGATGCTTATGGTAATTTATATTTATTTACATATCGTAATCATGTATTTAAAATTAATCCTAACACAAGAATTGCAGAACACATAGGACAAGTAAAAAATTTACCAAGCAATTTTACTACAAATGGTGTAGCAGTAGATGCTAATGGTGATGTGTTTATTACCAGTGCAATTTTAACTACTAACTATTATAAAGTAAATCTTGCTACTTTAAATGCAACAGCAATTGTAAAAGCAGATAATGATGCAGTATATAATATTGCTGATTTAGCAAATGAAAACTTAGCTTATAGTGCTGCAAAAAATTCTATTGTAGATAATGATATCATTACTAAAAACAATATTAGTGTTTATCCTAATCCTGTAGTAAATAAAACATTTGCTATACAATTTGATAAATTACCTGCTGGTAAATATTCAATTGAAATTAACGATGTAAACGGTAAACGTGTTATTACTAAAACTATTGCTATTAATGGCTTACAAAACGAAAGATTACAATTACCAAAAGCATCATCTGCTGGTTTGTATTTTATAAAAGTACTTAATACAAATGGTAAAACTGTATTCAACGATAAAGTAGTAGTACAATAATTTTAATACATCTTCTTTAAAAATAAAAGGTTGTCTATTTGTTAGACAACCTTTTTTAATTTGTATTTTCTAATCTTAATCTTTACTAAATAAGTGTTGATATATTTTTAGCTGCTTAAAGGTTAATATAATATGAAAGCCAATTACCAAAGAATTAATCAACATAAAATAACTAATAAATTTTAGCATTTTATGCATAAAAGCAGGCGTAAATTGTTCTGGTAAATTTTGTTGTTGAGCATTAATATCAGCTAATAATTGTTCAGAAACCATATTAGGATTGTTAATAATCATAAAGCTTTGTATAAGCATAAGAACTACAAAAAATATAGATACATAAGCATTTACTTTTATCCAATCTTTCAAAGATTTTTTGCAGGGTAAATTTCTTTTTATTCCTTTTTCTATAAAAATAAAACTACAAACAATATAGATTAATATACATATTAAAACAAATAAAGGCAACATAGCTGCAGGTGCTGAAATTGCTGCTAATAACATAGGAAATAAAGCAATGAAAATAAGTAAGCCAAAAGGTATTAGTAAAATACTAATAATGTAATAAAGCAATTTTGATTTCATAAATTTTTATACAATAAGGTTAAAGCAAAAATAGCTATTTGCCATTAGTAATAAATTTATTTTGCTAAACAAGTATTAGTTAAACAGATAAATTATTTTAAGGAAGAAAAATATTATCAGGATATTTTACTTCACATAAAAATAAGCCATGAGAAGGAGCAGTAAAATCGGCTTGTTGATTGTTTTTGTTATCAATAATTTTAATAAAATCTTGTATAGATATTTTATTTCTACCTACCAATAACATAGTGCTCACTAAACCTTTTACCATACCTCTTAAAAAACGATTTGCTTGTACATGATAAATGAGTGTATTATTTTCTTTATCAATACTCCATTCAGAATGTTGAATGTTGCATAAGAAATTATTTACCTGTGTATGCTTTTTAGAGAATGATTGAAAATTATTTTGTTGTTGTAATATTTTAGCTGCTTGTTGCAAATCTTGCAAATTTATTTTGTAAGGATAAAACCAAGCTTTGCCATCAAGAAAAGGATTTTTTTCTTGTGTAATAATATATTTATAAGCTCTGCTAATAGCATCAAAACGTGCATGAGCATTGGGTTGTACAACTCTTAATGATTTTACTGCAATATCAATAGGCAATATAGCATTGAGGTTGTACACAATATTTTTTTGAATGATAGTATCTACATCAAAATGAAAAAAGTTTTGCAAAGCATGTACACCAGCATCTGTTCTTGAAGAGCCTGTAAGCTGAATATTTTTCTTTAAAACAGTTAGTAAAGCTTTTTCAATTTCGCTTTGTATGCTAATAGCATTTTTCTGAATTTGAAATCCACTATAATTTGTACCTAAATAAGCAACTTCTATAAAGTAACGTGGCATTTAATATAATGATTGACGAAATTGATTGATAACAGAAGAAAGTGTAAACTGCATTTCTAAAGATGGATAATTATATCTATCATAAATTGCATCATAGCAGGTGGTAAAAAATTTTAATCTGCTTTGCTCCGATAAAAATAATAAACCTAATTTTTGTACTTGCTCTACATAATAACATTTATTGCCAATAGCTGTTTTAGCAATTTTTATCATTTTATCATCAGATGTTTGGGCAGACATTAATTTTCTTACTCTTGATACATCAGTTGCTGTTGCAAGGTTTACACAAGAGGTATTGTATTGCCCTGTTTTGTTGTATTTAGTGTAAACAATTTCAGTTTCATCTGATGAGTTATTTTGCTGAGCAGTGGTTTGTGTATTGCTTGTTGGTATAAACACAATAATTGTATCATTTGGTGTAGTTGTATAATCTATATAAGTTTCATCTATACCATTAACAGTTATTTTTTGAAAAGTTTTTATAATGCCTTTTCTCTGTTGATTATTTGTAGCAGTTGTTGATGTTGTTTTTGTATTTTCTTTTTGTTCTTGCTCTTGAGTTTGTGTATTTGTTTTTGTGGTAGTAGTAGGTTTAGTTTCTTCTGTTGTTTTTTGTGTAGTAGTTGTTACTGTTTCATCATCATTTTTTTTAGTATCAGTAACAGTAGTTTTAGTGCTATCTGTTTTAGTTGGCTGAGTTGTTTCTTTTGTGGTAGTTGTTGTAGTTGTTGATGTTGTTGGTTTTTCTTCTGTTTTATGAATAGGATTTATTGTATAAGTATCATCTAAAGTAATGGTATCATTTTGCATTTTATCTTTTTCCCAATTAGCATCATTAGCCATTGTTTTAGAAAAATCTATTAAATTAAATAAGCCCCAACCTTCATTACCAAATTGTTTAAAAATAAAACCTACATCTTTATCATTTATAACATAAGAAAAGTTTTGTTCGGTATATTTATTTTTAGGAAATCCAGCAACAAAAAAATATTTACCATTTTTTAATCGTGGTATAATTAAATAACCAGACATGGTAGAGCTGTAATGTTTATTATTAATAGATAT
>CAUJDL010000078.1 GCA_963169635.1 Bacteroidota bacterium | reverse complement strand
TATCCAGTGTACAGATTACTAAATCTGGGTTCATTACTTCAAAGTTTACAGAGGCTTCTCCAATATGGCCTGCATTAAATTCTGTATTTCCTTTGATAGATAAAGTAAGTTTTTCGCTATTTACTTCATGTTCTACTTTTTTCTTAAATCTTACTTGTTTTAAGTTTAAGATAATTTCAGTAACATCTTCAGTAATACCTTTGATAGTTGCAAATTCGTGATCTACACCTTCAATTTTAATACCTGTAATGGCAAAACCTTCAAGACTACTTAATAATACTCTGCGTAAAGCATTACCTACAGTTAAACCAAAACCTGGTTCTAATGGGCGGAATTCAAATTGTCCTTCAAAGTCATTTACTTTTTGTAAAACAATTTTATCCGGCTTTTGGAAGTTTAAAATAGCCATTTTATATTCCTTATTTTTATTTGATTAAATATTTTTTTTGATACCAGTTTTTGATGTAATTAAAAATTATTACATCGTTACAATTATTTAGAGTATAACTCTACAATTAATTGTTCTTTGATATTTTCTGGAACACTTTCTCTTTCAGGATAAGTAATAAAAGTTCCTTTCTTTTCAGTTTCGTTCCAATCTAACCAACTGAATTTAGGATTTTTACCACGACTTTTACTTGTGATAGAGCTATTGTGTTCGCTTTTTGCACGATAAGTAATAATATCGCCTGGTTTACAAGAGTAAGAAGGAATATTAGTAACATCTCCATTAACAGCAATGTGTTTATGAGCTACTAATTGTCTAGCTTCTGGACGACTTGCAGCTAAACCCATACGAAAGATAGTGTTGTCTAATCTTGCTTCTAAAAGTTTAATAAGGTTTTCGCCTTTAATGCCTTTCATACGAGAAGCTTCATCATAAGTTTTTCTGAATTGACGCTCTAAAACACCATAAGTAAATTTAGCTTTTTGTTTTTCTCTAAGCTGTAAAGCATATTCACCTAAAGTTTTACGTTTTTTTGCTGCTCCATGCTGACCTGGAGGGTTGCTATTTTTAGTCAACCATTTGCCATTGCCTAAGATAGGCTCACCAAAAATTCTTGAGATTCTGGTTTTAGGACCTGTGTAACGTGCCATAATTTTTATTCATTTTGGTTTTTTTTGATTCGTTGTGCCGATCGGTAAAAAACCATAAAAAATTAATCGGACAACCTTTTTAATAAATGAACCTTTTGGCTCAATAATGTATAAAAAGATACTGAAATAAATATCAGTACCTTATTAAATTAAACTCTTCTTTTCTTAGGAGGACGACAACCATTGTGAGGAATTGGTGTAACGTCTTTAATAGATGTAACTTCTATACCATTTTGTGCAATACTTCTTATTGCTCCCTCACGACCAGAACCTGGACCTTTTACATATACATCTACTTTTTTTAATCCTGCATCTGCAGCAACTTTAGCTGCATCTGCTGCTGCCATTTGTGCAGCATAAGGAGTATTTTTCTTAGAACCACGAAAACCCATTTTACCAGCAGAAGACCAAGAAATTACTTGACCAGATTTGTTGGTAAATGAAATAATAATGTTGTTGAAAGTTGCATTAATACGCACTTCTCCTAAAGCATCAACTTTTACAATTCTTTTTTTTGCTGCTGCTTTTGCACTGTTTTGTGCTTTTACTGGTTTTGCCATGTTAATTTTTTTAGGTAATCTTCTTAAATTTTACATCTCCTGTTTAAGCTATTTTAGTTAAACTATCCAACGTTTTTATATAAAGCCAAAAATGAAAATTCCCAATTCCATGATATATGTAATTGGGTAATTTTATTAAGTTTATTTTTTAGGTGCTTTCTTTTTACCTGCCACAGTTTTACGTTTACCTTTTCTGGTACGGCTATTTGTTTTAGTACGTTGTCCACGAACTGGTAATCCTCTTCTATGACGTAAGCCACGATAACAAGCAATATCTAATAAACGTTTAATGTTCATTTGAGTTTCGCTACGTAATACACCTTCTACTTTTAATTCTTCAGTAATAATGTTACGAATAGCAGATTGTTCATCATCATTCCATTGACTAACTTTTTTATCAAAGTCAATACCTGCTTTAGTAAGAATGTATTGAGCTGTTGAACGACCTATACCAAATATATAGGTAAGACCAATTTCGCCTCTTTTATTTTTTGGTAAATCTATACCGGCAATACGAGCCATTTGTATAATGTTTAATAATTAAATTAAATTGTTTCAATAATCTTAACCTTGTCTTTGTTTAAAACGAGGATTTTTTTTGTTAATAACATAAAGTTTGCCTCCACGTCTAACAATTTTGCAATCTGCACTACGTTTTTTAATTGATGCTCTTACTCTCATGTTGATAGTTTTTAAAACTTTTTATTTAAGTGCCCCTTTTATTTATATCTAAAATTTATTCTTCCTCTGCTTAAATCATAAGGACTCATTTCTACACCTACTTTATCTCCTGGCAATATTCTGATATAGTGCATTCTCATTTTACCTGAAATTGTTGCCAATATCTCATGTCCGTTCTCTAACTTAACTCTAAACATTGCATTGCTTAGGGCTTCTAGTATTACTCCATCTTGTTTAATCAGTTGTTGCTTAGACATATTTTTCGGGCTGCAAAGATAGGCGTATGTGCTGAATAACAAAAAAAGTTTACAAAATAATTTTCTTTCAATTAATATAATTCATTATCCAAAAGCATTTTAATTGAGTGTCAATGGTTTAAAACATATTTTTTGTATAAATAACTACTTTTTTAATTGTTTTTCAGTTTATCATATTAATTATTTTTTAATTAAGAGCTTTAAATACACTCATTTATTGTAATATTTAAAAGTAGAAATTGGCTATAAAAAAACTGCTCCAAAGTTTTGGAGCAGTTAATATAAATTAAGATTAATTGATTAAATATCTATTGCTTCGCCATAAGCAGCAGCAACTGCTTCTTTTAAGCCTTCACTCATTGTTGGGTGAGGATGTACTGCATTTAAAATTTCGTGTGCAGTAGTTTCTAATTTTCTAGCAACTACAGCTTCTGCAATCATATCTGTAACACCTGCACCTATCATGTGGCAACCTAAAAATTCGCCATACTTAGCATCAAAAATTACTTTTACAAAACCTTCAGTATGTCCACCAGCTACAGCTTTACCACTTGCTATAAATGGAAATTTACCAACTTTAATTTCGTAGCCTGCTTCTTTTGCTGCTTTTTCTGTATAGCCTACACTACTTATTTCTGGTAAGCAATAGGTACAACCTGGAATATTGTTATAATCTAAAGTGTCTGGTAAATGTTGATGTTTCTTTTCTAAATAAGCCATGTGCTCTGCTGCATTAATACCTTCTTTAGAAGCTACATGAGCAAGAGCTTGACCAGGGCTACAATCGCCAATTGCATAAATACCTGCAACTGATGTTTGTTGATATTTATCTACAATAATTTTTCCTTTTTCTGTTTTAATACCATTTTCTTCTAATCCAATATTTTCAATATTTGCTACAACACCTACTGCACTTAAAACTATATCAGCTTCTAAAGTAATAGTAGTACCATCTTGTTTTTTTACTAATGCTTTTACGCCTGCACCTGTAGTATCTACACTTTCAACAGAAGCATTAGTCATAATATCTACCCCTTGTTTTTTAAATTGTTTTTCTAATTCTTTAGAAATATCTTCATCTTCTACAGGAACTATTCTTGGCATAAACTCTACAATAGTAACTTTAGTACCCATGCTATTATAAACATAAGCAAACTCTACACCTATAGCACCACTACCTACAATAATCATACTTTTAGGTTGTGTAGCTAATGTCATTGCTTCTCTATAGCCTATTACTTTTGTACCATCTTGTTTTAAATTTGGTAGCTCACGACTACGACCACCTGTAGCAATTACAATGTATTTACTTTCTATAATTTGTTTAGTACCATCGGGTGCAGTAACTTCTGTTTGTCCTTTAGCTTTTACTTTAGCATAACCAGCAATTATATCAATTTTATTTTTCTTCATTAAAAACTGAACACCTTTACTCATTTTATCTGCTACACCACGACTACGTTGTACAACTGCACCAAAATCGTGTGTGCCAGAAGCATTAATACCATAATCTTTACTATGTTTTATGTACTCGTAAACCTGTGCACTTTTTAATAATGCTTTTGTAGGAATACAGCCCCAGTTTAAACAAATACCTCCTAAGTTTTCTTTTTCTATAATTGCAACTTTAAAACCTAATTGAGATGCTCTGATAGCTGCAGGATAACCACCTGGTCCACTACCAATTACTACTACATCGTATGCCATAAAAATTGAGTTTTTTAAATGTGGTTGCGAAGATAAGGAAGTTTAAAAGTTTAAGTTGCTTTTATTACTTAAGAATTCTTTGAATAGCCAATAATTTTCTTTAAAAAGATTCACTTAATTAGCCCAACACTTCTTGCATAACATTTAAACTTTTGATAACACCAAAATCTTGAATATGCAAGGAGAAATATTGTTGCAAAAATTGTAACAACTGTCGTCTGATATCTCTGTTTAGTTGTATATTTTCTAACTCATTAAAATTGGTGATATTATTTAACTGACTTATTGTTTTAGCTGCTGCATTATTGGTATAAAATAAATGTGTGGGTGTATCTTGTACAAACAAACCTTCTTTTAAATCTAATATTGGTGTTTGAGTACTATAATTTCCTTGAATTTTAAAACCCATTTCGCTGGCAAAATGTAGTGTAAAGAATAAGGGTAAATTACTTACTAAACTGTTGTTGCCTACATCTAATTGTAATAAAGTATTTTCTATTAAATAAAATAATGGAGCGTTTACTTCTGGTTGTTTTAAGCTGTGCTGTATTAACTCTATTATATACATTGCTACAGCATTGCGAACTACATCAGAAAATGTATTTGTATATAAATAGCTCCAATGAAAACTTTTGATAAACTGCATACTTTTCAAAGGCTGATGATATACTTGCATATCTAAAATTGCAGCAGATTGAAAATAATTTGCATTAAAAGCTGTTGTTTTAGAAAACTTTCTTACCCCTTTTACCATATAGGTTTGTACACCAAACAACTCAGTATAAACTTTTGCTACAATACTTGTTTCGCCATATTTAATTGCTCTTAATACAATGCCTTTGGTATGATATATTTGCATGAAATGTACTAAATAAGTTTATGTTCATAGGCATATTTAATTAACCCAATTACACTGCTTGTATCTGTTTTTCTAAAAATATTTTTACGATGGGTTTCTACTGTTCTTTCACTAATAAAAAGTTGGTTGGCAATATCTTTATTAGAGTATTCTTTTTCTATGAGTTTAATAATTTCTATTTCTCTTGAAGTAAGTTTTGAATTTTCATTATTTTTTTGAATACTACTAAAATGCTGCAATTCATTTAATACTTCTTCACTAAAATAAACACCACCATTAGCAATTTTTTCTATCGCTAAAATTAATTCTTCTTTTCCAATATTTTTTAAAACATAACCAGCAATATCTGCATCTTCTATCATGCTGCTTACAATTTGTCCTTGCCCACTCATGCTTAAAGCTAAAATTTTAATATTGGGGAATTGTGTTTTAACTTGTTTAGCTAACTCTTGGCCATTCATTAATGGCATAGCAATATCTGTAAGTAAAATATCGGCAGATAAATCTTTTAAAATCTCTAACATTTGTAAGCCAGAAGTAGATGTAGCGGTAATATGTATATTATGATTACCTTCTAATAATGATGTAATACCATCAATTACAATTTGGTGATCGTCAACAATGGCAATATTTATTTTTGTTGGTAACATATACTTATTTAAAACCTTATTTATTGTAAAAATAAAGAGATTGAAATTATTAAACGATAACTGTTTAACTAAATTAATTTATACCAACAATATTAAGCAATAGGAACATGGATAGCAACTAATGTACCTTTATTTGTAGAAGAGTTCCACTCTACAATTCCTTTTAAATAATCTATTCTTGTTTTAATATTTTTTAGTCCAATACCCTCACTATTTTTTATATTTTCAGTATTAAAACCTTTACCATCATCTTCAATAGTAATGGCAATTTCTTTATTATCATTAATAACAGAAATATCTAAGTTATTTGCTTGTGCATGTTTTACAACATTATTAACGCACTCTTGAATTACTCTATATAAAATAGATTCTGTACTACTATCTAATTTTTTATTTAACCCTTCGGTATATAAACTTACTTTTAATACTTGTTTATTTATTTGATTGATAAATTCTTTTAACGAGCCTTCTAATCCAGATTTTACTAAAGCATTAGGCATCATACTATGGCTAACACTTCTTACTTCTATACAACTATCATCTACCAAATTCATTACTTTTTTATAAGCATTTTTCTGGTCATCATTAGCAAAAGGAATTTGAGATTCAATAGCACTTAAATTCATTTTTACTGCACTCATTAATTGGCCTACACCATCATGTAAATCTTCTGCAATACGTTTTCTTTCATTTTCTTCTGCAGCTAAAATTGCTTTTGCAGCAAGTTGTTGTTGTTGTAAAATGGTTTGTTGCAATTGTTTTTCTTTGGCTAATTTATATCTTCTATAAAAAGAATAGATAAGCCAAATTATTAAAACAGCAATGATACCTACAACTGTAAGTAAAATATTTTTTCGGTTATTTTTTAGTTTTTCATTGTTAAGATGTAACTGATTTATTTGCTTTTCTTTACTTAACGATTGAATTTGGTTTTTGCTTTTTACAGAATCTAACCTTTGTAATAAAATTAGTTCATTTTGTTGTTTTATTTCTAAATCATTAGCAGCAATTTCTAAATCATTTTGCGATAGCAATAATTTTTGTTTAGAAATATCATACAAATTTTTTGTAATAGCAGCTTGTTGTATTTGGATTTGTTTTTCTTTTTCTGCAGATTTAAATTTTGTTTCTAATTCACTAAACTTATTACTCATTTCATTGCTATAAAGAGAGTCTTTATAAGCAGCATATTTTTTATAATAATCTAATGATGCAGAAGTATTATTAAGCTTCTCGTATAAATGAGATTTTGTTTGATACACAACAATTAATTCTGGCTTTGTATTAACTGCTTTTGCTGCTAATAGTTCAGCATTGTTTAGCACTTGTTCAGCAGAGTCGTATTGCTTTAAATCTATTAATAAAGTACCTAAGTTAGTTAAGCAACTTACTCTGCCTTTTGTATCATTTAAACTTGTTCTTATAGCATAAGACTCTAATAGGTTTTGTTTACTTTCTTGTAACTTATTTAATTTATATTGCAAACTGCCTAAATTATTTAACCCATTGGCTAAATAATTTTTATTATCCATTTCTCTTGATAGCTCAATGGCACTTTTATAATAATCTTCTGCTTTTGTATAGTCTTCTTTTATTTTATAAATATTAGCAATGTTGATATAAGATTGCACTAAGCCATTATTATCTTTTAATTTTTTCTTAATTGCTAATGATTGGAGATGATAAGAAAGAGCTTCTTCATATCTGCCCATATTTTGTTGTAGAATACCAATATTATTAAGAGAATATGAAATACCAATTGCATTATTTGTTTTTTCGAAAAGTGCTAAAGCATTTTGTTGATTATACAAAGCATCGCTAAATAAACCTTGTCTTTGATAAATAATTCCTATTTTATTATACAATTTTGCTACACCTAAATCATCATTTAATTGCAACCTAATTTTTAGTGCATCGTTATACAATTGAATAGATGAATCGTATAAATCTTTATCGTAGTAAATAATACCTAAATCGTTATACACTTGTGCAAGTCCAGCTAAATATTTAATATTTTTTGCTAAAGCAATTCCTTTTAGTCCATAATAAATTGCTTTTTCTCTGTTTACATTTCTGTATTGCCAAGTAAGTTCGCTATAAGAGTTTACTAATGCAGAATCTTTTTGTGTTTTTAAAACACGTTCTATACTATCAATAATATGCTTATTCTTTTGGGCATTTACTTTTATTGATAATATAAAGAAATATAAAACAATCAATGAAACTAATCTCATGTTTTAATACTATTTAATTTATAAGAGTAATTATTAGTATAAATTTCATACATTTTTATTCTAAAAATTTTTAAACCCTAAAACTTCTTTCATGGTAATAATACCTTTTTTATCTTTAATATATTCTGCTGCTAAAATTGCACCTGCTGCAAAACCAGTTCTATTAAAAGCTTTATGCGTAATTTCTATTTCATCTATTGCAGAAGTATATTTTATAGAATGTGTGCCTGTAACAGCATCAATTCTTTTAGAAATTATTTCAAGTTCATCTGCATTTTGTGTTGCATGATTTACCCAATTTTCTTTTGTAGTTACATGTTGTAAAATTTGTTCTGCTAAAGTAATAGCTGTGCCACTTGGTGCATCTTTTTTTTGTGTATGATGAATTTCTTCCATCAAAATATTATAATTAGTATGATTGCTCATTAGTTTAGCTAAGAAAATATTTAACTCAAAAAATAAATTAACACCAATACTAAAATTGCTTGCAAATAATAAAGTACCATTATGTTGTTGGCAAAACGCTTCAATTCCGTTCCATTGATTTAACCAACCTGTACTACCACAAATAACAGGTACACCTGCTTGTAAACATTTTTTTAAATTATTAATAGCACTATGTGGATTTGTAAATTCAATAGCTACATCTGCATTTTTAATTGCAGCTGTTGTAAACTCATCTATATTGCTTGATGTAATTTTTAAAACTATTTGATGCCCTTTTGATAAAGCAATTTCTTCAATTGCTTTGCCCATTTTACCATAACCTATTAATGCTATTTTCATGTTGCATTAGTTGTTTTATCATTAAATATACAATGCTTAAAGTTAATTAAAATAATAGAAGTACTAACGAACATTTACTTTATGTACTGAACTTGAATTTTTAAAATTAAAAACCAAGCTTAATCCTTTAGATTGATTAATTGGATTGATAGAAGGTTGAATTTTCATAGATAAATTATCGCTTACATCAAAACCTTTTAAATGTGCAAATACAGTAGCATCTACAACATTTAAACCCCAAGCTACAACAAACCATAGTACAGAATAATCTCTATCTTTTCTAAAATTATTTCTAAACGTTTGTAAAGAACTTAAGCTAAAGCCTTGCAACTTTGGATGAATGTATTTTAAGTTATCTATATCTTGAGGTGTTGCATTAGGGTCTGATGCTTTGTACAATAAATCATACGCATTTTTAGTACGATGATACCAATTATTATTATAAATAAATGTAGCTGTTGGTATGGCTAATACACCATAAATTATGGGAATTTTCCAATATTCTTTATTATATGCTTGTCCCCAACCTGGTAAAATTGCTGAACGTAAAGTAGCCGTTTTAGGATTGTGTTTTTGTTTAAAAATATTTTTATTAGCAGTACTATCAGTTTGATGTTTGAGTATTGTTGGTTTTTGCGTTGTTGGTATTACAGTATCTGATTTAATAGAATTATCACTACTAATTGTAAGTTGCTTTTGAGCTATTAATACAGAAGCATTACAAAGTAAAATGAAAACTAATATGCTTTTAAAAATTTTCATGAATAGACTTAACTAACAACAACATTCATTAAATCTAAAATTTTATTCAATTCTTGTAATGAATAATACTCTAATGTAATGCTGCCATAACCTTTTTTATTATGTACCAATTTGGCTTTAGTTCCAAAATGCGAAGCTAATTTATCTTCTATTTTTTTATATGCAGGAGATAATTCTTTTTTTGAAGAAGTTTTAACAGGTTCGTTTCCTTTATAAAGAGTACGAACAAGCTCCTCTGTTTGTCTTACGCTTAATTGTTTTGTTTTAATTTCATTAAATACAAACAATTGTTTATCTATGGTATCTATGGTAATTAAAGCTCTTGCATGTCCCATAGAAATAATATTATTACGAACAGCCAATTGAATATCTGGTGGAAGTTTTAAAATACGTATATAGTTAGTTACAGTACTTCTTTCTTTACCCATTCTTTCTGCTACTTGTTCTTGCGTAAAGTCTAACTCATCCATCATTCGTTTATAGCTAAGGCCAATTTCTATTGCATTTAAATCTTCTCTTTGTAAGTTTTCTAATAAAGCAAGTTCTAATAATTCTTTATCATTAGCTTGACGAATATAAACAGGTACATCTTTAAGTCCAGCAATTTTAGAAGCTCTTAATCTTCTTTCTCCAGAAATTAAAATATATTTTCCTTGTGTAGTTTTAGTAACAGTTAGTGGTTGAATAATATCGTGCATTTTAATTGATGCAGCTAATTCGCTCAA
This sequence comes from Bacteroidota bacterium, assembly GCA_963169635.1. Lineage (GTDB taxonomy): Bacteria > Bacteroidota > Bacteroidia > Chitinophagales > Chitinophagaceae > UBA1930. The sequence continues at coordinate 33,738 of CAUJDL010000078.1, read as the reverse complement.
TGCAGTTTCATCAAAATCTCTTCTTGGTTGCTTTGGGTTGATAGAAATTTCTGCAATAGGAATACGAACAATTGCTGTTGCTTGTTCTACAACATTTGATTTTAATGAACCAGCAGTATTTTTTAAATCCTGATCAATATTATTTAGCAAACTACGTAAGCCTTTGCCAATTGCATCTTTATTTTGTTTGGGTGTTGTCATTATTAATTTTATTTATTCCTTAAACCACAAAAACCTCTGAAACCTCTTGAACCTTTGAAACCTCTTGAACCTTTGAAACTTCTTGAACCTTTTGAACTTTTTGAACCTTCTAAAAACTACTCAATAATTCTTTCTTCATTGGTCATTTTAGTCATTTCATTTTTTTGTAAAATTTCTTTTGCTAAGTTTAAATAGTTAGTAGCACCTTTACTATCAGCATCATAAAGTATTACAGGTTTGCCAATACTTGGTGCTTCACTTAATCTTGTATTTCTATGAATAATGGTATTAAATACTAATTCATCAAAATGTCGTCTTACTTCACTTACTACTTGATTACTTAATCGTAAACGACCATCATACATCGTCATTAAAATACCTTCAATTTGTAAAGCAGGGTTTAAACGGCTTTGCACAATTTTAATAGTATTTAATAATTTGCCTAAACCTTCTAAAGCAAAAAATTCACATTGTACAGGCACTGCAACACTATCTGCAGCTACTAATGAATTTACAGTAATTAAACCTAAAGAAGGAGAGCAATCGATAATGATAAAATCATAATTATCTTTTACTTGGTTTAATAATTGCTTCATTACATTTTCTCTATTGGGATAATTAATCATTTCTATTTCTGCACCAACTAAATCAATATGAGAAGGTATAAGGTCTAGATTAGGAATTTCTGATTTTAAAATTACTTCTGTAGCTTTTGTATTATTTACCATACAGTCGTAAAGGCTTGTAGTAATATTTTTATCATTAAAGCCTACGCCTGTTGTACTATTTGCCTGAGGGTCTGCATCTACCAATAAAGTTTTATATTCCAATACAGCTAAACTTGCTGCAAGGTTAATAGCAGTGGTAGTTTTTCCAACGCCACCTTTTTGATTAGCTACACCAATAATTCTTGCCATAATTCACTTTTTCTACTTAGTATTTATTTATTCAAAGGTTACAAATGTAAACTATTATGTTTCATAGCAAAGAACCGAATTTTATAGCTGATTTTGTACAGTAATTTTCCCCATTTTAATTTTTAGATAGTTTATTAAAAATATGATGCTTTATATAAACTATTTGTATAATTTTTTAGAGAATAATTTTAAGGTAGATTGGCTGTATGTTCTTTAGGATTTTGAATAGTGTACAAAATATGGATAGTGTCTGATGGTATATTTTTATTGATGGTTTTTAAACTATCTTCAAATACATTATCAGCAACTTTATAAGTATATCTTATTTGCAACATCGAGTCGTTTAGCAATTTTCTTTCTATAATTTTTGCAGTACATTTTTCTTTTGTTTTGTTACAAGCTGCTAAAGAGAAAAGTGTAACAATAAATAAACTTAATTTAATTTTTATCATAACTATAAAATTAGAAAAGGCTTCTGATAAGAAACCTTTTCGTTAATATTTTTTACATGCCAGGAAATAAGCTTCTTCCTACTTCATAATGTCTAAAAGGCCAAGGTATAGTAACCATGATAATGATAAATGCTATTAAATAAAGGATAGCTGTTTTTTTAGTTTTATCAGATTTTTTTAATGATATATGACCAATAGTAATTAATGTAATACCTATTAACATACCAAAAATATGCTCAATAGCCCAAAACCTCAATACATTATTTTTCATAATTTCTGATACTGGAAAATTTTTAAAAAATGCAAATCCATTAGCACCAGTAAAGTATTGATATAAACCTATTAATAAAGTAATATGACTAGAGATAAGTAAGTATAAACTAAGCTTTAAACTTTTATTTCCCGAAAAAGCTTTTACAATATTTATTAATAATAAAATGATGATAATCCATCTTAAAAAATTGTGCAAATGCAACATACCATTGTACATAATATTAATTTTTAATTTTTAGCTGTTGAATAATATTTATAAAATTTGGGTTTTTAATGTTAAAAAAGCCACCAGAAAATTGATGGCTTCTTTTACTCCTGCATAAAGCAGGAATGCTGTATTTACCTTTCCTTTTTTTTATCTTTTTTGTCTTCTTGAAGGGAAGAAGTTACCAGTTTTACCATATTTAGGTGTTTCTGGTGCACCATAATGTGTCATAGCACAACGAAAACCAATAGTACTGCTACTTTGCTCTTCTTCTAAAAATCTTCTTGTTCCAGGGCTTAACCAATAAGGTCTGTCGTTCCAGCTACCACCTTTAACAACTCTAGATTTGTCAGAGATTAAAGTAGTAGTTCCATAATTATACACTGCAGAACGTCCATCAGCAATTTGGTCTCCATCTAAATAATCTATAACATAAGATTTTTGATAGTTACGACGTTTTCTTATTAAGCTATCTGGTTCATTTTCCATTACTACACGACCTAAAGAATCTTTCATCATATCATTAGTACCAGAATCTTTTTTCACTCTTTTAAATTCATTACCTCTATAATAGTTAAAGTCTTCGCCTTCTAAACTTGTAAGTGGTCTGTAAACATCTGCCACCCATTCGCTAACATTACCACTCATATTATATAAACCAAAACCATTAGGATAGAAAGATGTAATTTCTGAAGGTATAGCAGAACGGTCATTTAAACCTCCAGCAACACCCATGTTATCACCAGAACCTCTTTTAAAGTTTGCTAAAAATGCACCTTGAAAAGCACCTCTTTTAGTAGAGCGTAAATTATCGTAGCCAGAGTTTGTCCAAGCATATACTTGTTTATTTGCTATCACTTCTTCTCCTCTTGATTTTTCTGTTCTACGTCTTTGAGGATTTTCCATCATATAACCATAAGATGCATATTCCCATTCTGCTTCTGTTGGTAAACGATAATCGCCATATAAAATTCCATCTTCAAATTTTGCTTGTCTTGGTTGTCCTTTAGAATCTTTTAATGGACTACCTTTTGTTGGTGGAGTTTTAGGATTATATAAACCTAATAAATAAGCTTTAGTATTAAAATTATCTTCTCCAACATTATTCATACCACCTTTTTGATAATCTTTTGCATTAATTACTTTTTTATCCATTAATGCTTTTTCATTTACACGGTCGGTACGCCAAATACAAAAATCACGAGCCTGTTTCCATGTTACACCAACAACAGGATAATAGTTATAACTTGGATGACTAAAATAATATTCTACATAAGGTTCGTTATAAGAAAGTTCACTTCTCCAAACCAAAGTATCAGGTCTTATATCTTGTAAAAGTTGGTCGTATTTTTCGTCTTCGCCAAATGTATTTTGCATCCAAAACATATATTCACGATAGTGCACATTGGCTACTTCTGTCTTATCTATAAAAAATGAGTTTACAGTAATACGTTTTGGTATATTATTCCAATCACCCATTACATCTTCTTGTGTAGCACCCATTGTAAATGTACCACCTTGAACAAATACAAGGCCTGGTGCTGTTTTAATATTTTTAGGTTTAGCTACTGTAAAGCCACCTGTTTTTTTATCGTTATAAGCCCAGCCAGTAACATCTGACTTTTGTTGTTTCTTCTTCATCATATTACATGATGATAAAACGCTAATTGTTGCTAACAGTAATGTACAATTTCTGATACCTGTTGAGATTCGCATTGTTGAAAGTTTGAGTGTACTAAAACGTTGATTTTTAAAAAATATTGTTCTATTAAGAGTTGCGAATATAAAAGGATTTGTTGAAATATTTTTAAACATATTTTAAAATTTAATTGTTTAGCCCAAATTTTATTTTTTAAATTTATTTACTTTATACCTATTTATTTACTCTCTTTTTAAAAGTTTAGCTTAACTTTTACAACTAACATACTGATTTTCAATAAATAATTTTTGTACTTTTTCTGTTTACTTATTTAAAACGCTAAAAAATAAAGTGTAAAAAATATTGCTAAAAAAATCTTTATCAGACAATGAAAAAACTATTTACAAGGCAAAATTTACAACTGCTAAATTTAAGTTTACAATTAGCATTACTATTTGAAAAACTTTTTTATAACTAGTTAGATCTAATTTTTCTTTTATTTTACCAATTATTGAATTTTTTATTAAAGCAAAATGAAAGAGAAATTTACGAAGAAGCATTTATTTCAAAACATACAATTAGTATTTCGTATTTATGTTTTTGTATTAGTATTTTTTTCTTTTTTCAGAATAATTTTATTTTTTACACAAAAGCATAAGTTAGGAAGCTCTGCAACTACAACTGATATTTTTAGTGCTTTTTTTATGGGTATAAGGTTCGATACTGTTATTACCTGTTACATACTTTCATTAACTTATATTTTATTAACCATTCGCTATTTATTTAATATTCATTCAAAGTTATTTTATCAAATAATTTTTGGTTATACCTTTTTAATGGTATCGTTGGCAATGGTAGTTTGTGGTGCAGATATTCCTTATTTTAATCAGTTTTTTGCCAGATTTTCTGTAGCTGCTTTTGCATGGATGGATAGCCCTGTATTTGTTGCTAAACTTATTTTTCAAGAGCCACGACACTGGATTTATTTCATTCCTGTAATCATTTTTATTTTTATTTTTTATAAAGGATTAAAAAAAATATTTTATCCATTTACTCAATTTGAAAAACCTGCAAGAATAGTATTACAATCGGTTATATCTGTTTTATTTGTTGGTGTAATAATACTTGGAATGAGAGGCAGATTAGATGAAAAATCGCCTATAAGAGTTGGTACTGCATACTTCTGTAACGATCCTTTACTAAACCAACTTGGCTTAAATCCTAATTTTACTTTAATAAGAAGTTATTTAGATAGTAAAGATGAAAGTAATAGAGAAATACAATTAATGCCAGATAATATAGCTATTACAAATACACAACAATATTTAGATATTATACCTTATGATACAAGCTATCCTTTATTAAGAAAAGAAAATTTTAATAACGATACTCCACAAAAGAAAAATATAGTATTAGTTTTAATGGAAAGTATGAGTACTGCTAAAATGAAAAGGCATGGTAATCAATTAAACCTTACACCTTTTTTAGATAGCCTTAGTTATGAAGGATATTATTTTGATAATTTTTATAGTGCAGGTATTCATACATTTAATGGTGTATTTAGTACATTATTTTCATTTCCTGCATTATATCGTCAGCACCCAATGAAAGAATCTAGTATGTTTAAATATCGTGGAATAGCAAGTGCATTAAAAAAATTGGGTTATACTACTACATACTTTACAACACATGATGGACAGTTTGATAATATTGAAGGTTTTTTAAAAGGCAATGATTTTGATAATATTATTTCTAAAGAAGATTACCCAACAGATAAAGCTAAAACTACTTTAGGTGTTCCAGATGATTTTATGTTTGAGTTTTCTATGCCTTTGTTAGATAAAATGAATGAAAGCAACAAACCTTTTTTAGCTGTGTATATGACAGCAAGTGATCATACACCTTATTACGTTCCAGATTATTTTACTCCTAAACAAAAAGAAAAAGATAAACAAATTGTAGAGTTTGCAGATTATTCTTTAAGAAAGTTAATACAACTATCTGCTCAAAAAAAATGGTTTAATAATACGTTGTTTGTTTTTGTTGCAGACCATGGTGCACCTTTAACTGCTGTGTATGATATTTCTTTAGATTATCATCACATACCATTATTATTTTATGCACCAAGTATAATAAAAGATAAAAAAACAATTAATGCTATGGGCGGACAAGTAGATGTTTTTCCAAGCATTATGGGTTTATTAAATTTACCTTTTGAAAACAATACTTTAGGCATTAATCTTTTTAATAAAGAAAGATCTTACATATATACCAATAACGATGAGAAATTTGCAGTAATTGATAAAGAATGGTTTGTAATTGTAAAGCTAGATGGAGGTATTGGTTTATATAAATATACTTTAAAAGACTTAACCAATTATGCAACACAACAACCCAAAATTGTTAATGCAATGAAAACTTATGCAGAATCGCAAATGCAGGCTTTTCAATATGTTTTAAAGAAAAAGAAATTGTAAAAAATATTTTTCCCTACAAAAAAAAATCCCTGATTGTACAATCAGGGATTTAAAATTATTTGAAAGAAATTATTTTACTAAAGTAAGTTCATCAATAATATGTTTAGCACCACCTACTTTTTCTATACACCAAAGTACATAACGTACATCTACACAAATAGTACGATTTAAGTCTTTATCAAAAGCAAGTTTATGGCTTAATGCTTCTGCATTGCCATCAAAAGCTAAACCTATTAAATTACCTTTTGCATCAATAACAGGGCTACCAGAATTACCACCTGTAATATCATTAGTAGTAATAAAGTTTACAACAAGATTATTTAATTTTTTATCGATATATTGACCATAATCTTTGTTATTGTACAACTCAATTAATTTAGATGGTAAATCAAATTCATAATCTCCTTTTTTATATTTTGCCATTACACCATCCATCGTTGTATAAAAATCGTATTTAACTGCATCTTTTGGTGCATAGCTTTTTACATTACCATAACTTACTCTCATAGTAAAGTTAGCATCTGGGTAAGTGCTATTCATTTTTTTAGGATTCATTTCAAATAAGCCTTTCATATACAACCTTCCTAACTCATTATTTTTAGCTGTAAATGCAGAGTATTTAGCTGCATAATTATCATTATAATTAGATAAAAATGCTTTAGCAACTTTATATGCAGGATCTTCAACAATATTTATAGCACTAGGGTTTTCAGTAAATGTTTTCCATTTATCATCATTAAAAGCCATTGTATTTTCAAACACATCAGCTGCAAACATTTTATAAGTATTTTGTTCTATATCGTTGTATTGATTAAACAAATCTTCATAAAAGCCTTTAGGATGTTGGCTTTTATCTACATTACTATAAAACATAGAAACTACAGCAGCTAAAATTTGTTGATCGCTTTTTTTGTTTTCACTTTTTAAGAATGCTTCTCTTGCTTCAGTAGCTTTTTCAATTGCTTTTTTAACTTCTTCTGGTTTATAATCTTTTCTTGCTAATAATCTTTCTAAACCTGCCCAACTAGCTACATAAGCAATTAATGGACTACCATAAATACCTTCTATTAAGTATTGACGAGATTCTGCATAAGGTCTCCAATCATTATAAATTTTTTCGTAATCAGCGAAAATATTTTCATACGCAGGATTTCCTTTTGCCCAATTAATAAATGTAGCTTCATCACTTTGTTTAGCTTCAAAAGTTTTAAACTTTAAAAGTTGTCTAGTTTCTCCATCAAAAAACTTCCAATAGTTTGCAATACCAGCATATTTACTTGCTAATTGTAATTTTACAGCAGGGTCTTTTTTCATTTGCTCAAACATATATTTTAGTCTTACACCACGTAACTCAACTAATGCAGGACTATTAATATCTGTAGCTAATTTTACACCATAAGAAGTTTCGTATCTGTTTGTACCACCTGGGTAACCAAAAATCATACTATAATCACCATCATTAAAACCTTTAATACTTACTGGTAAATGGTGTTTTGGTTTAAGAGGAATATTATTTAAACTAAATTTAGCAGGTTTGCCATCAGGGCTTGTATATACACGAAACACTGAAAAATCTCCTGTATGACGAGGCCATTCCCAATTATCTGTATCGCCTCCAAATTTGCCTATACTTTCTTGTGGTGTACCAACTAAACGAATGTCTTTATATACATCATACACAAATAAAAAGAATTGATTTCCTTTAAACATACTTGCTACAACAGCATCTTTAAATTCATCTTCGCCTACAACATCTTTAATAATTTTTTTAACTATTTCGTTGTATTTTTTTGTTCTTTCAGCATCAGTTAAATCGCCTAATTCTTTATTTATTTTTTCTGTTACATCTTCTATCCTATTCAAAAATTTTACACTTAATGTTGTAGAAATTTCTTTGCTTTTATCTGCTGCCCAAAAGCCATCTCTTAAATAATTAGCTTCTACCGTACTTGCAGAAGCAATAGCACCATAACCACAATGGTGATTTGTAAAAATTAAACCTTGAGAGCTTACAATTTCGCCTGTACATCCACCACCAAATATTACAATAGCATCTTTAATAGAAGCTTTATTCATACTGTACAACTGTTCTGGTTTTAATTTTAAACCTCTTTTTACCATATCGTTATACACTTGTTGCCCTAATAACATAGGCAACCACATTCCTTCGTCTGCATAACTACGCATTACTGTTAATGCAAAAACAAGGGAGATAATAATTTTTTTCATAATAACAAGTTTAGGCGGCAAAATAACAAATAATGCTGTTCTGTTCCTTGATTTTTTTTAGCAATGGTATTGAATTTACATTTCTATGATTATTTAATGTATGAAAGGATATTTTCTTAAACACAATAGATTAATTTTCTTTGTTTAGAGGAATGATAAACAAAAAAAATCTCACTGAGTTCAGTGAGATTTTAATAAAGTAAAACTTTTTTATAAAATATAGTTTATGCTTTAGGTGCTGCAGCTAAAATTTCATCGTTTACGCCACTTGCATATTTTTCAAAGTTTTTAATAAACTCAGCAGCTAATTTTTTAGCAGTTGCATCGTAAGCATCTTTATCTGTCCAAGTATTTTTAGGATTTAAGATTTGCTCAGGAACATTAGGGCAAGATGCAGGCATAAGCATACCAAATACTGGATGAGCTTCAAAAGTTACATTATCTAATTCGCCATTTAATACAGCAGTAATCATAGCTCTTGTATAGCTAAGTTTCATTCTTTGTCCTACACCATAGGCACCACCACTCCAACCTGTGTTTACCATCCAAATATTTACTTTATTTTCTCTCATTTTTTTACCTAACATTTCTGCATATTGTCCTGGATGTAATGGTAAAAATGGTGCACCAAAACATGCACTAAAAGTACTTTTAGGTTCTGTAACACCTGCTTCTGTACCTGCTACTTTTGCTGTATAACCACTAATGAATTGATACATTGCCTGACCAGGAGAAAGTTTACTGATTGGTGGTAAAACACCATAAGCATCGCATGTTAAAAAGAAAATATTTTTAGGTAAGCCACCAACACTTGGTTCTAAAGCATTAGAAATAAAAGGTAATGGGTAACTTACTCTTGTATTTTCTGTAATTTTTTTACCAGCAAAATCTATTTTATTAGTTCCTTCTAAAAATGTTACATTTTCTACTAATGCACCAGGACGAATAGCATTAAAAATTTCTGGTTCTTTTTCTGCACTTAAATCTATTACTTTAGCATAGCAACCACCTTCAAAATTAAATACTGAATTGGCTGTCCATCCATGCTCATCATCACCAATTAATTTACGATTAGGATCTGCACTTAAAGTAGTTTTTCCTGTACCACTTAAACCAAAGAATATAGCAACATCGCCATCATGACCTAAGTTAGCACTACAATGCATGCTTAACACATTTTTATCATGCGGTAATACATAATTTAAGATAGTGAAAATACCTTTTTTCATTTCTCCTGTATAACCTGTACCTCCTATGATAATTGTTTTTTCTTTAAAAGATACAATAGCAAAATTGTGTTGGCGTGTACCATCAATTGTTGCATCTGCTCTAAAGCTTGGAGCTTGTATAATATGCCAATCAACAGCATAATTAGTTAATTCTTTTTCTTCTGGACGAAGAAACATATTGTAAGCAAATAAATTGCTCCAAGGATTTTCATTAATAACTCTAATATTAATTCTATATGCAGGATCAGCACAAGCATAACCATCACGAACCCAAATTTCTCCTTGCTTACCTAAATAATCTAATACTTTTCTTTTTAATTGCTGAAAGTATTTATCTTCTATTGGAATATTAAAATTATTCCAGTTTACTGTATTAGCAGTTAATTCATCTTTTACAATGAACTTATCTAATGGACTACGACCTGTAAATTCACCTGTATTAATACATAATGCACCAGTATCATTTAATACACCTTGTTTTCTTTCTAAGGCTTGATTTACTAGTACTTCTGGCGATAATTGATAATGAATATTTACAGCTTCGGAAATTCCCAACTGTAATAAATTTTGTGTTGGAATTGAGATTGATGGAATTGACATATATTAAACAAACATTTGTTAGTTTGCAAAAATAGGGATAATCTATTTTCAAAAAATTTTATCTATATGATAAAAAGTTAATGATACTATTAATGTAAAAAAAATGTAGCCAAAAATTATCAGTTTTTAGCTACATTAATTAAATAGAATATGTTAGTATTCAGTAAATTACTTTATATGTTTGGTAGTTTCGCCAATTTTAAAACCATTGTTATAAACCTCTATTTTGTAATTACCAGATTTAAATTTATCGCCAGGATGCCAATCAAAACTTACAGGAATTTTTTTACCTTGTACATAATTAATACTTACTTTATTGGTGTATTGTTTTGCATTTCCTTGTCTGTCTGTAAATGTGCCTGAAGAAAGAGACAATGTACCATCAGGATAAAAAATACAAACATATAAAGCTTTAACATCGCTGGTAGCTACATGATTTTCTGCAATATCAAAACTAATTTTAAAAAAGTCTGCCTTTCTTGCTTTTGTAGTTTCTTTTTCTTTACTACCACGTTGATTAATAGCTGTAACATTAATATTATAAGCATGAAGTGTTGAGGCAATATTTTCTGCTTTAGCTTTTTCTTCTTTGGTTTTATCTAAATCTGTTTGTAGTGCATCTTTTTCGGAAGTTACTTTTTTCTTTTCTTCATTTAACTGTTCGTTGGTAGCAGTTAATTGTTTATTTTCTGCTTTTAAGGTTTCTACTTCTGCAAAAAGTTCTTCTATTTTACTATTTAACTCTGCAATTTGTTTTTGTGCTTCAGCCAATTCGGCTTCTGTTGCATTTTTATTTTTTAAGATTGAATTAATATTACTTTTTAGTTTATTAATTTCTGCAGCTCTTTTTGCTAAAGACCCTTGTAATTGTTGGTTATTATTGGTTAAAGAATCTGCTTTAAAACTTAACATATTAAATTGTGTTTGTAATGCAGCTCTGTCAATAAAATCTTTTTGAATTTTATCTGCATAAACCAATCTTTCTTCTTTTACTTTACTATTATTATAAATAATATATGCCCAAGTACCCACAAGTGCTAATGCAAGAATAGCAATAATAATATTGCTTTTTTTATTGTTTGGTGGTTGTTGATAATTATTACCTAATCCACCTGATTGTGTATTAAAACCATCTGAATAAAACGGTGTATAACGCATATTTTAAAATTTTGTAAATGCAATATAGTTTTTGTTTTGTTAATGTAATGATATAGCTGTCTTTTTAATATAATTTTAATTAAAAACGAAATTTTAATAGTTGCCATTCAATTTGTATATTTAAACTGCAATAATCTATACCACCATGTTAAAAGATTTGTTATTAATAGATATTGAAACAGTACCTATAGTTGCAAACTATCAAGAACTTAGTACAACATGGCAAGAGCTTTGGTGGAATAAAATTGCCAAATCTGTACCCATAAATACTACACCTGAAGAAAGCTGGAAAATGAAGGCAGGTATTTTAGCAGAGTTTGGAAAAATTATTTGTATTAGCACTGCATATTTTTATGAAGATGAAAATAGAAATCAGCATTTAAAAGTTAAAAGCATTTATGGTAGTGATGAAAAAAAGTTATTGATTGAGTTTTTAGCCTTATGCGATAAAATGTATAAGCACAATAAAAATTTTTATTTTGGTGGACATAATATTAAAGAGTTTGATATACCTTATATATGCAGGAGATTATTAATTAACGATATTGCCATGCCAAAATTTTTATGGCTACACGAAAGAAAACCATGGGAAGTACAAATGCTTGATACACTTAATTGGTGGAAGTTTGGCGATAATAAAAATTATATTTCATTGCACTTATTAGCCTCTGTTTTAAAAATACCTACTAGTAAAGATGATATTGATGGTAGTAAAGTGCAAGAAGTATATTATCAAGAAAAAAACTTAGATCGTATTGTAAATTATTGCCAGAAAGATGTAATAGTTTGTGCAAACATTATTTTAAAATATAAAGGCTATCCTTTACTTACAAATGAAAATATTACTATTACTAAAGAATAAGTAGTTTAAAAATACCCTTATGAGGGTATCAACTTTAAAAATATCTGTTGTTATTATTGCATTTTCTTATAATTTATTTTCTTTTTTTTAAAAATAATATTAATTTAGAAGTATGAAAATTGAGATGTAACACATTTTGATTTTTTAAAACCAAACAATTAAACCCGTAAACATGAAAAAAATATTCTTTTTAATTGCATTAATACCATTATTTACACATGCTCAGCTATTAAAGAGCAACAATGTAATTAAAACAAACTTAACTTCTATACCATTAGGTAATTATCATATAACTTATGAAAGAGCTATAGCAAAAAAATTATCTCTTTCTATTTCTTATAGATTTATGCCTAAAAGAACTGTGCCTTTAGCAGGAATTGTAGAAAAGCAAATTAAAAATGATGATATTAAATTAGGCGATTTTAAAATGGGTAATTATGCAATTACACCAGAATTTAGAATTTATCATATAAAAAAATTAAGAGGTTTTTATCTTGCCCTTTATGGCAGATTTGCCAGTTTTGACTTAGATGTGCCTGTAAAATATGTACCTACAATACCTGGCTCATCTCCTGAATATGTTAAATTCAGTGGTACAATTAAATCTGCCAGTGGTGGTGTAATGATTGGTACACAATTTAGTATTTTCAAAAAAATGGTGTTAGACTTTTGGATTATAGGTGCACATTATGGTAGCAGTAATGGTGATTTGAATGGTGTTTTTGATCGTAATTTAGATTATCTTGAACAACAAAGTTTAAAAGCATCTTTAGATAATTTTAAAGAAGTAGGACCATTTAAATTTGAAAGTAAAGTAACCTCGGCAAATAGTGCTTATGCAAAAACAGTAGGACCTTGGGCTGGTATAAGAGGTTTAGGACTTAGCCTTGGTATAAGATTTTAATAATAATGAGAAACCGATTGTGTTGATGAAAATGGCAGAGCATTATTGTTCTGCCATTTTTATTTTTTGTTTTTGTACTGCAATAAATTCTTTCATTTGTTGCAACGAAAAGCTACTTAAATTTTGTTGCTTTGTTAGTCCTGCTTTTTGTGCTACTAATACACCATATTTTGTATCTGCAAAACCTTCAATTGCATGAGCATCTGGATTAATAGAAATTAAAATATTTTTTTGCAAAGCTTGTTCAATATATCGCCAATCAATATCTAATCTTCTTGGATGAGCATTTAACTCAATAACTACCTGATGTTTTACACAAGCATCAAAAATTTTTGAGTAGTTTACAGGATAGCCATTTCTGCTTAAAAGTAATCTGCCTGTTAAATGACCTAATATAGAAGTATAAGGGTTTGCAATAGCAGTAAGCAATCTTTGCATAGCTTTTTCTTCATCCATTTTTAAATTAGCATGTATAGATGCAATTACTAAATCAAATTTTTGTAAAATAGTTGGTTCATAATCTAAACTTCCATCGCCTAAAATATCGCTTTCTATACTTTTAAAAATTGTAAAAGGAAATAAGTTTTTATTTAACTCATCAATTTGTAGATGTTGTGCTAAAACCCTTTCTACACTTAAGCCTTGAGCATAAGCAGCTGTTTTACTATGATCGCTAATAACTAAATATTTTAATCCTTGTAATACACAAGCATTGGCCATTTCTTCTAAAGTATTAATACCATCGCTCCACGTACTATGACTATGTATGATGCCTTGTATATCTTGCTCTTGAATTACAACAGGTAGTTTTTGCTGCATAGCTTGATTGATTACTGAAGCATTTTCTCTTCTAAAAGCTGGTATAAACTGACATTGATAAGTAGTAAAAATTTCTTCTTCGCTATTAAAACTATCTGTAATATTCATAGATGTTTTACTAAGCCATTCATTCAAAAAAACATCACTACAACTTGTCATAAATTGTTGTGTATATAATAATTGATGAGTTGTAAGATGAAAACAAAGTTTTACATTTTCGTTACCACAAAAAATCAGATAATTTTTTTCTTGTTCAATAATTTTATACTCGTTGTTGGTAAAAAAATTAATTAATGAATATTCATCAATAGTAGTTACCCAAGTTAATTTTTCTATTACTTCTAATTGTCTGCTAAAATCACCAGCAATTAAAAATGTAGCTTGAGGAAATGTTTGTTGCAATTTATAATGCAATGCCAATGTATAACTTTCTATTTGTTGATATAAATAACTACCTAAAGTGTTTAAATAAAACTCAATATTTTCTTTAATACTTTGTTGTGTTTTTTGTCCAAAACCTTTGTAAAGCATTAATCTATTTTCGTTACAGGCATAAAGCAATTCACCCAAACTTTCTATACCCATATCGTGCCAAATAACTGCAATTTTTTTAGGTCCTAACCCTCGTATATTAAGCATTTCAATAATGCCATGAGGTGTTTTATTGATATAAGTTTCTAAAATAGCTAGCTTACCTGTAGTTAATTGTTCAATAATTTTTTGACCAACAGATTCGCCAATTCCATTGAGAGAAAATATTTTATTATGTTCAATATTTGCTAATGATACATTCAGTTTGTCTATAGTAAAAGCAGCAGATGCATAAGATTTTGTTTTAAAACTATTGTCTTTATGTATATCCATTAATTTAGACAATAAAGAAAAATTTTCTGCTATTATATTATTGTTCATAAAAAAAATTGATGCTAAAAAATGAAAGTAAGCTATTGCAAACTTGCTAAAATTTCTGCTGCATGATTTTTACTTTTGGGTTTAAGAAATATTTTTTGAATAATACCTTTTTCATTAATAACAAAAGTAGTTCTATGCAAACCCATATACTTAATACCATACAAATTTTTTAAACCCCAAACACCATATTGGTTGATAATAGTATGTTGTGTATCTGCAATTAATGTAAATGGTAATTGATATTTAGCTGCAAATTTGTTGTGTTTTTTTTCATCGTCTGGACTAATTCCAATTACTTCAATTCCATTTTTTTGAAGTAAAGAAAAGTTATCTCTTAAGTTGCAAGCTTGTACAGTACAAGTAGGTGTATTATCTTTAGGATAAAAATAAATTACTACAATTTTTCCTTTAAAATCTACTAAAGAAATTTTATTTCCGTTTTGGTCTGTGCCTGTAAATGTTGGAGCTTTTTGTCCTTCTGTTAAATGAGTCATTATTAATTTTTCTTTTAGGTAGATAAAAATAGCTTAGTTTTTGAAAAACATGTTTAATAAGCAATGATAGTTTTGAAGATTATTTAATGATGGTATATATTTTCCTAAATTTAAAACAACAAAAATTATAACAATTTAATTGTTTAAGTTTGTATCAATGGCAAATAAAAGCCTATGAAAAATTAATTGAGTTTAAAAAAACAGAAAAAATCTGTACTTGTTATCATGAAAGATGGCAAAATAATAAAAGTTAAGCCATAGCCATTTCTATTTGTATTTACCATAAAAAATTATAGCTGCTTATTTTAAAAATCGTAGTTATTTTTTTATAAGTAATTGAATACCTTATTTTACTTAAGCTTTTACCAAAGTTTTATTGATGGATATTTAATTCATATTAATAAAATATATCTTCTAAATAGCTACTTTATTCAGCATTAGTTGTAAGAAAATAATTTATCATTCATTATTCAACATTATTTTTGCCACATGCCTAAAGACAATTCTATACAAACAGTTTTAATAGTTGGTAGTGGACCCATAGTTATTGGTCAAGCATGCGAATTTGATTATAGTGGCTCACAAGCTGCCAGAAGTTTACGTGAAGAAGGTATAAAAGTAGTACTCATTAACAGCAATCCTGCAACAATTATGACAGACCCTATGATGGCTGATAAAGTGTATTTATTGCCATTAACAGTGGAAAGTATAGAACAAATTTTAGCAGAGAATAATATTGATGCTGTATTACCAACAATGGGTGGACAAACTGCTCTTAACTTATGTAAAGAAGTAGATGAATTAGGTATTTGGGAAAAATATAATTGCAAGATGATTGGCGTAGATGTAGCTGCTATCAATACTGCAGAAGACAGAGAATTATTTAGAAATTTAATGTTAGAGATAGGTATTAAAGTAGCACCAAGTAATGTAGCCAATAGTTTTTTAGAAGGTAAAGAACATGCTCAACAAATTGGATTTCCTTTAGTAATTCGTTCATCATTTACATTAGGTGGTAGTGGTGGTAGTTTTGTTTTTAATAAAGACGAACTTGATGAAGCATTAAAACGTGGATTAGAAGCAAGTCCAATACATGAAGTATTAGTAGAAAAAGCTGTACTAGGTTGGAAGGAATTTGAATTAGAATTATTAAGAGATAAAAATGATAATGTAGTTATTATTTGTACAGTAGAAAATTTAGACCCAATGGGTGTACATACAGGTGACAGCATTACTGTAGCACCTGCTATGACATTGAGTGATACAGCTTATCAAGAAATGCGTAATCAAGCAATTTTAATGATGCGTAGCCTTGGTAATTTTGCTGGTGGCTGTAATGTACAGTTTGCTTTAAACCCAGAAACTGAAGAGTTAATTGCTGTAGAAATTAATCCACGTGTTAGCCGTTCTAGTGCATTAGCAAGTAAAGCTACAGGATATCCTATTGCAAAAATTGCAGCTAAACTTGCCATTGGTTATTCATTAGATGAATTAAAAAACCAAATTACTAAAACTACCAGTGCCTATTTTGAACCTGCATTAGATTATGTAATTGTAAAAATACCTCGTTGGAATTTTGATAAATTTAAAGGTGCTAATGATACACTTGGCTTACAAATGAAAAGTGTTGGTGAAGTAATGGCTATTGGTAGAAGCTTTACAGAAGCTATACAAAAAGCTTGTCAGAGTTTAGAAAATAATGCTGTTGGTTTAGGTTATTATGGAAAAAGTATGATGAAGACTGATGAATTATTAGACTATATTAAAATACCTAAATGGGATAGAATTTTTAGAATTAAAGATGCACTAATGCAAGGTATAACTGTAAGAACAATAGCACAAGCAACAGGTATTGATAAATGGTTTTTAATGCAAATTCAAAAAATTTGCGAAATAGAAAAAGAATTAGGTAAACATTTTTTAGCAGATGTACCTACAGATTTATTAAAAGAAGCTAAGAAAAACGGATTTAGTGATGAGCAAATTGCACGTATATTAAATGGCGATTATACCGAAGATGAAGTATTTGAAAAAAGAAAAGCTTTAGGTATTACACGTGTATATAAAATGGTAGATACTTGTGCAGCAGAGTTTGAAGCTAAAACACCATATTTTTATAGCACATTTGAAGGATAAATTTTTTAATGCACTTCTTCCATAATAAGAATTAAAGCAAATACACTGTAATTAATAATATCTACATAATTTGCATCAATTCCTTCGCTGATAAGGGTTTTACCATCGTTGCTAAGTATTTGTTTAATACGTTGTAATTTCATTAAAATTAAATCGGCAAAACTTTTTTGGCTCATTTCTCTCCATGCTTCTCCATAATCATGATTTTTATTAAGCATGGTATCTTTAGCAAACTTTATTTGTTGATGATATAAATCTACAACAGTATTTACAGGCAACTCTTCTATTACTGCATCTTTAAAAGATAATTGTATTAAACCAATAACTGCATAATTAATAATGCCTTTAAATTCATCTGCAATATTATCTGCAACTAATTGTTGTTGTTTATCTTGAATAGTTCTTATACGTAATGTTTTAATAAAAATTTGATCTATTACACTAATTGTTCTTAATACTCTCCAAGCAGTACCATAGTCTTTAGTTTTTTTTATAAAAATATCTTTACACTGTTCTATTACAATATCGTATTGCTGATTAGTATTACTCATAATAAATTATTTTTCTCTTAAAGTGCTGCAAGATAAAAGATGCAAATTTTAAAATCAAGTATCGTTTATTAATTTATAATAAATGAGGTTTAGCTTCTGTTAATCCTGCATTTGTAACTTGTACCCAATCAGGTTTAAATTCTTTAATAGTATTTGCACCACCATAAGAAAAAGCACTTCTTACACCATCTAATAAACCTTCTAATACAAATTTAGCACCACCTTTAAAAGGTATTACAGTACTTTCTCCTTCTACATTTCTTTGCTCTTGTTGATGAATCATTTTAGTTTCTAAACTTGCTGCACCACGATAGCGTTTGTATAAGCCAGAAGATTTTTCTATCATTTTTCCTGGGGCTTCTTTTGTTCCTGCAATTAATGAACCTAACATTACACAACTACTGCCTAATGCTAATGCTTTTGCAATATCGCCACTTGTTCTTATACCACCATCTGCCATAACAGGTAAAGTAGTTACTGCAATTATTTCTTGTAAGCAAGTAACATTAGGAACACCAAATCCAGTTTTTAATCTTGTAGTACATAAAGAGCCACCACCAACACCTACTCTTAAACCATCTGCTTGCCAAGCTTCTAAATCTTTAGCAGCTTGTGCACTAGCAATATTGCCTGCAATAAAATCTACATGTGAGGGTAAAGTTTTTTTCAATAAAGCAATTGCTTGTTTTACATTTTCATGATGCCCATGAGCTACATCTATTAAAATAATATTAGCACCAGCATTTACTAAAGCATTTGCACGTTCAGCAAAATCGCCATTTGCACCAACAGCTGCAACAATAGGAATTGCTTGAGTATATTGCCATGTATTAGCTTTTACATTCCAAATATTTTGGATAGTATTATTTTGTAAAGCATTTGCAACAATAGCTACTTCATTAGCTTGTTGCTCTATTGTCATAAATCTGTGTAGGCAACCAACACCTCCCATTTCTGCCATTGTAATAGCCATTTCACTTTCGCAAACTGTATCCATACAAGAGGCAACTAAAGGCATTAATAAACCATAACGTTTGGTGATTTGTGTTGTTAAGTCAATATTTTTTCTAGATGCAATATTTGAATAAGTAGGAACTAATTGAATATCGTCGTAGGTTAAAGCAATTTTACTCATAATAATTTTTATTGAATGATAATAAACAAAGCAGCAGCCAAAGTAATTATAAATTGCTAGTAATAATCATGCATAAAATAAACTGTGGACTAAAAGTGAATTACTTATAGTATAAGCAAGAGGATAAATTAGTTAAACTGAAAGTTTAGATAAATAAAAATGAAACATTTTCCCTCCCAATATCTCCTCAAAAGCTTTGTGCTAAAGCATTGGTATTTTACAGAAGCTAATGAGAATATTGATATTCTCTAAAGCAAAGACTTAGTATCTATGTGATTATTAGATTAAATTGCTTAATTTTACTGTATGGAACAATTGATATTAAATATTAAACATCCTAAAAAGCTTCCTTTTATTAAAGAACTTTTATCTGCCTTTGATGAATATGTTGAAGTAGTAGAAAAACCTATGACTAAAAAAAATACAAGAAAAGAAAAAAAATTTTTAGCCGAATTAGATAAATCTGTAACGTTTGTAAATAATTATAAAAAAGAAAAAACTACAACTAAAACATTTAAACAAATGCTCAATGAGCTTTGATATTATTCCTACCCCTTCTTTTTTGAAAGATGTGAAAATGCTTTCTAAAAAATACCCTTCTTTAAAAGCTGATTTAATAAAACTTGGTGAGAAATTACTTGAGACTCCAAATATGGGCGAACCTTTAGGAAAAAATTTGTTTTAAAATTCGTATGTCTATTGCAAGTAAAGGAAAAGGTAAAAGCAGCAGTAGCAGAATAATTACTTACGTTAAAATTAAAGATGAACAAATTTTTTTACTTGCTATTTATGATAAAAGTGAAATGGGAAATATTTCCAACGAAATGTTGAAAAAGAGATTGAAGTTTCTTCTCTAAACAAAAATTGAAAAACATAAATATAAAGGAAAAAAGGGCAGAACTATTCGTAGCTTATATTTAACTACAACTTTCTTTATGCTGTTTCACTACTTTAATACTACTAAAATTTAACAGCATAGAAAAAACACTTCTTACCTCCCAAAAGAACCAATATTTGCACTAAATATTTTTACAGCAATAGCTAATAAAATAACACCAAAGAATTTTCTTACTGCTAATAATCCTGCTTTCCCTAAAATTCTTTCAATAAATTTTAAAGATTTTAATGCAGCATAAATAATAACTAAGTTGATTAAAATACCAATAAGAATTACTGACTCATTAAAATTTGCTTTTAAACTCATAACAGTTGTAAGTGTACCACTACCTGCAATTACAGGAAATGCAATAGGTACTACAGAACCTGCTTTAGCATCTTTATCTCCTTTAAAAATTTCGTGACCCAACACCATTTCTAAGCCTAATAAAAAGATAACAATAGAACCACCTACAGCAAAACTTTTTACATCTATTCCTAAAATTCCTAAAAAAGAATTTCCAAGAAACAGAAATAAAATCATTAATACACCAGATACTATTGTAGCTTGAAAAGAACGTATTGTACCACCCATTTTATCTCTTAAAGAAATTAAAAGTGGTATTGAACCTACAATATCTATAACAGCAAAAAGTGTAAATGTTACTGTTAATAATTCATCTAACGTAAATTTCATATTAATGATTTACTCAAAAATAAAAAACTTCCTACTAATACAAGCAGGAAGTTTTTATAAATAATTATTTTAATTACCAATTAAATGTAACACCAACATTGGCTAAAGTTGGAATACCACTATATCCGTATATATCAAAAAATTTAGTATTACCAATATTTTGTACATCTGCAAAAAACTGAATATGGCTATTTAGTTTATATGCTACATAAGCATTGAGTAATACATAGCTTTTTAACTTTACATCTTTTTTTAAATATCCACCAACATCATATTTATTATCTACATATTTAGTGTTTAAAGAAATACTAAAATCTTTAATTGGCTCCCAACTAATATTTAAGTTAAAAATATTTTTTGGTCTGCGTAATAAGTAATTGTATTGTACAGTATCTGTATTAGTTAGACGATTTTGTGTAGTTTCTTTTGCAGATAATAAAGTATAATTAGCTGTAATAGATAATTGTTTTACAGGTTTTACTGTAAGCTCTAACTCTATACCATTTACCATTTGTTTTATATAGTTAAAGTATTGATAGCTGATATAATTATAATCAATGCCATTATCAATTTTTCTATTAAAATAAACAATACGAGTATTTATTTTTTTATCTGTAAACTGAATACCTGCTTCGTAGTTGATAGATTTTTCTGCTTTTAAATCTTTATTGCCACTATAAGTATCATACAACTGATAAATACTTGGAGATTTAAAACCTGTTGAAACACTAGCAAAAGCTTTCCAATTTTTATTGATAGTATAAGAAGGATTAAATGTAAATGTGCTGTTTGTACCATAACGAGAATGGTTGTTTATTCTTCCACCAATCTCTACATTTAATTGATTATTTAAACTATGATACATTAAAGAAGCATAAACTGAATACTGATTCATTGATGTATCTTTATAAGGACTAGCACCCCATAAAGAAAAAAAATAAGCACCATTCATTGTAGCAAAACGATAATCGTTGCCTATCAATAATGTAAATTGTTTATCTATTTTATAAGATGCAAATAACTCATAAAAACTACCAATACCATTATATTTATTTGTAGAATAATTTGCAAGGCCTGCACTAAAACCATCATCATAATATCTATGTGTATGGCTATATTGATAATTACCTGTAACAGTTAGTTTATTTGTTTTATAATTAAATCCTACGCCAGTATTTAATACATCATTATCAATAAAATAATTTGATTTATCTGTAAAAACAGCAGCATCAATATCTGCTTTATAGCTACTATGTTGTACAAAAGTTTTAAATGATAATTGCTTTGTTGCTTGATATTGTACTAATGCACTTATTACATTTCCTTTATAACCATCATTATCAAAACTTTTATTTCCTGCACTATCATAAGCACTTGAAAAACCATCTGTTTTTAATTGAGCAAAACGTGCTGTGTAGGTAAACTTATTTAATTTTCCAAAAAGTTGCACATTATTACGAGTAGTATTTTTATTACCAAAAGCAGTAGTAGCTTTTATATTTACAGCTTTATCAATATCTTTTTTTACTGTAATAATATTTACAACACCTGCAATAGCATCGCTACCATATAAAGTACTTTGTGCACCTTTACAAATTTCAATTCTTTCTACATCGTTAATAGAAAATAAGTTTAAATCATAATCTGTAGTAATGCTGCTTGGGTCGTTCATAGGAATTCCATCCATTAAAATTAAAGTTCTACCAGCATTAGCACCACGCATGTAAATAGTTTGTACATTACCAGCATTATTATAAGCACCACAAATTACAATACCTGCTTGTTCGTTTAATAATTGGCTTACTGTTTTAGCACTGCTTTTTTCTATTTGTGCTTTATCAATTACAGTAATTACTTTACCTGTAGTACTTTGTTTTTGTTCTACTTTATTTGCTGTAGTAACAATAACATCATCTAGTTGTCCACCAACCAAAGTGTCTTTTTGTGCAGTTGCATTTAATGCTGCACCAAGTGCAATGAGAGTTAAAATTTTTTTGCTCATTGTTAAAAAATTTAAAAGTGAAACAATGAGCTTTCAGGAAATAATGTAAGGATAAATAAATTGCTTTAGCAGCCCTTTAAATTCCATGCCTTTCACCCGAAAGCCTTGAATAATCTGAAATTGGCAGGTCTTCTGACTTAATAGCTTTCTTAAATTACCTTCCCATATTTTTCAATACAGTGGTGTTGTAGTTTTAAGAAATTTTCTTTTTTATAAAGAAACTATTTTACAGCTACGGGGATAGTTTATGATTTTCACATAATTCCCTTTTAATTATCTGCTTGATGCAGATAAACCAAATTCGCTGCAAATGTGCAGTGTTTATAAAAAATAAACAAATCAATTTTTAATTGATTGATTGTTATGGTAAATAAATTCTTTTAAACCTTTAGCATTATTTTTATTGTATAATAAATTTGCAGCATTTGCATTTTGATAAGATATGATGGAAACAATAACAGTTAAAATTAAAAGATTAGCTTTTCTAGTTTTAGTATTGCTACTGTTATATTTTATTGGTAGAGTATTATTTATTTGGATAAACAAAGCTGCTTTAGAACTTCATTCTTTTAAAAATATTTTTTACTTATTGATTGGTGGTATTAGGTTTGATATTGCTGCAATTGCAATGACAAATGCTTTGTTTATTGTATTGGTTTTATTTCCTGCACCATTTGTATTAAATAAATTTTATCAAAAAGTAGTTGGTTTTATTTTTTTATTAATTAATAGTATATGTATTCTAAGTAATTTAATTGATGTAGCCTATTTTCCTTTTGTACATAAACGTTCACAAGCAGATGCTTTACTTTTTATAACAGGCAAAAAAGGCAATGACTTTTACAGACTTTTACCTCAGTTTATTGCAGACTATTGGTATTTAATAATTGTATATGCTTTTTGTTGTTGGTTTTTGTGGAAAGCTTATAAATATAGTTTAACATTTAGCCAAAGAATAGCAACATCTGCAAAAACATATTTTGGAGCAATAGCTTTATTTATTGTAGGTATAGGCTTTACAATAATTGCTATAAGAGGAGGCTTACAACAAAAGCCTTTAGACTTAATACATGCACCAGAAATGACAGTTGTAAAAAATGCACCTGCAATTATTAATACACCATTTTCTATTATTAAAACAACTGATAAAAAAAGTATTGTTTACACAGCATATTATCCTGAAACAGTTTTAGAAAAAATAAATTATGGTGTTCACACACCAACAACTGAAAATATATTTAGTAAAAAAAATGTTGTTATCATTATTGTAGAAAGTTTATCTAAAAAACATATTAGCTTTTTTGGAGGCGATGCTAATACACCTTTTTTAGATTCGTTATTTAATAAAAGTCTTGTATTTAGTAATGCTTTTGCCAATGCTACAGAATCTATACAAGGCATACCAGCTATAATTTCTGCAATACCATCTTGGCAAAATGATCCTTATATTTTTTCGCCTTATGGTGCAAATCAAATTACATCGTTAGCAAATGTTTTAAAAAAAGAAGGATATAATACTTCATATTTTCATGGAGGCTTTAATGGCACAATGGGTTTTGATGCTTATACAAAACTTGCAGGTATAGATAATTATTATGGTAGAAATGAATATAATAATGAAGCAGATTATGATGGTAATTGGGGAATTTGGGATGAGCCTTTTCTTCAATATATGGCAAAGCAATTAAGTAAAACTCAACAACCATTTTTTTCTTCTGTGTTTACATTAAACACTCATCATCCATTTAGTATTCCTAAAAAATATGCTAACAAGTTTAATAAAAGCAATGAGCCATTTTTAAATTGTGTTGCTTATGCTGATTTTGCTCTTGCACAATTTTTTGCAACAATTAAAAAAGAAGCTTGGTTTAATAATACCTTATTTATAATTACTGCAGACCATACAGCACCTGCATTAAGCAACGAAACACTTACTACAGTTGATAATTTTAGTATTCCTATTGTTTTTTATAGTCCTAATAACCAACTATTACAAGGCATAAATAATACTATTGCTAACCAAATAGATATTTTACCAACAGTATTAAATATTTTACATTATCCATTACCTTTTTATTCTTTAGGAAAAAATTTACTACAACCTCAGCTACAAAATTTTTCTATTAATTACAATGGCAATATTTATCAATACATAGATTCTAATTATTGCTATCAGTTTAGCAATAACCATTTAATGGGTTTATACAATTGGAGAAAAGATAAAACACTTTCTCTAAATTTATTTACAGGAACAATTAATAAAGAAATTAAACAAGCTGATAGTACATTAAAACTAATGTTACAGTTATTTAATTATGGAATGATAAATAATAAAATGCATGTAACTACAATTCAAAAAAAATAATTGTAGCTAATAAGTTTTTAACGAAACTAAATAATTTTTTACATAATCTGCTACACCATTTTCTAAAGAATAAAACTCTTGTGTATAACCAGCTTCATGTAATTTTTGCATATTAGCTTCTGTAAAATATTGGTATTTATCTCTAATATCTTCAGGCATATCTATATAAATAATATTAGGCGATAGTTGCAAGCCTGCAAAAGTTGCTTTAACTAAATCGTCAAAAGTTCTTGCTTTGCCAGTACCTAAATTATACAAACCATTATTTTCATTTTTCCATTGATGGTTTATCATATTTTGATACATCCACAAAATTACTTTTACAACATCTTTTACATAAATAAAATCTCTTAGTTGTTTACCATCTTCAAATTGTGGATGATGGCTTTTAAAAAGTTTTACTACCCCTTCATTTTTTATTTGATTAAAAGAATGCCATATTACACTTGCCATTCTTTTTTTATGATATTCATTAGGGCCATATACATTAAAAAATTTTAAGCCTGTCCAGTAAGGTGGTTGATTTTGCTGCTTTACAGCCCATTTATCAAATTCGTTTTTACTGATGCCATAAGGATTTAATGGTTGTAGTTTTTCAATAATTGAATGATTATCATCATAACCAAAATTTCCATTACCATAAGTAGCAGCAGATGATGCATATATTAAAGGAATATTATTTGCTACACAATATTTCCAAATAAGTACTGAGTAATTAAAGTTTAATTCTCTATGTACTTCATAATTAAATTCTGTAGTATCTGTTCTTGCACCTAAATGTATAATACAACTAATAGAAGGATTTTCATTATCAAGCCAATTAAACAAATTATATCTCTCTATAATTTTAATAAACTTTTTATGCTCCCAATTTTTTCTTTTTTCTTCATAGCCAAAATCATCTACAATATAAATATTCTCAAAACCTTGTTCATTTAAATATTGCACCATACAACTACCAATAAAACCTGCAGCACCTGTAACAATAATATTTTGTTGCTCACTCATGTTAAAAAATTATTTAGTGTTGATGATGTTTTCTATGGCAGTATCATATTTATTTTTCCATGTTCTAATATTACCCCAATCTTCATTATTTACTTGTATTTCGCCACTTGTAACAGTACCTAAAACTGTACAATTAATTTTTGTTTTAGCAGCCAATGATAATAATTGTTGTTCTTTATTTTTTGGTAAAGAAACTACTACTCTACTTTGTGCTTCACCTACCCAAAAACTATCATTTCTGATACTATGTGTAGCATTAATATTAAACCCAAGATTATGATAAAAACACTTTTCTAATAAAGTAACAATTAAACCACCTTCGCTAATATCATGTGCAGAAGAAATTAATTTTTCTTTTATTAACGAAGCAATGAATTGTTGTACTTGATATTCTTCTTCTAAATCAAAAGCAGGAGCAGGAGAATATTCTACACCTTTTAATTTGTGTAAATATTCGCTAGAAGCAATATCATTCTTTTGTGTACCTATTAAAATAATTATCTCTTCTGCTGCTTTAAAATTTAAAGTCATTCTATCATTAAAATTATCTAACACACCTACCATACCAATTGTTGGTGTAGGATAAACTGCACCTGCTGGATGTTGATTATAAAAACTAACATTACCACCCGTTACAGGTGTATTAAATTTTTTACAAGCATCACCCATACCTGTTACAGCTTTTACAAACTGATAATAAACTTCTGGGTCGTAAGGGTTACCAAAGTTTAAACAATTTGTTACGCCAATAGGTTCGCCACCACTACATACAATATTTCTGGCAGCTTCTGCAACAGCTATCATTGCACCTATATAAGGATTTGCAAATACATAACGACTATTACAATCTACTGTTACAGCTAATGATTTATTAGTTTCTTTAGCTAAAATAATAGCAGCATCGCTTGGTGCATTTGTACTTGTATTTGCAGTACCTACCATGCTATCATATTGTGTGTATATCCATCTTTTGCTAGCAATGTTAGGTAGTTGAATTAATTGCTCAGCAACAGTCTTTACATCTGTAATATCATCAATACTATTAAGATTAAATGAATTTATTTTTTGAAAATAAGCAGGTTCTTTATACTCTCTTGCATATTGAGGAGCTCCACCACCTAACACTAATTCATAAGCAGGTATTTGAGCTTCTAAATTTCCGTGCATATAAAAACTTAATAATCCATCATCTGTTACTTCGCCAATATTACTAGCACTTAAATCCCATTTATCAAAAATGTTTAATACTTGTTGTTCTTTTCCTTTTTCTACAACAATAAGCATACGTTCTTGGCTTTCGCTTAAAAGCAATTCCCATGCTTTCATATCTGATTGTCTGGTAGGTACTTTTTCCAAATCAATTCTCATACCTACATTTCCTTTAGCACTCATTTCTGCAGTGCTACAAATAATACCAGCAGCACCCATATCTTGCATACCAACAATAGCATCTGTATTTAATAATTCTAAACAAGCTTCTAATAATTTTTTTTCTTGAAATGGATCGCCAACTTGTACAGCAGGTAATTCTTGTACACTTTCATGCGTAATTTCTGCACTTGCAAAACTTGCACCTCCAATACCATCTTTACCTGTAGCACTACCAACAAAAAAAACAGGATTACCTTTTCCTTTTGCAGTAGCACTAATCATTTGATTACTTTTTAAAATGCCTACACTCATTGCATTTACTAAAGGATTGGTATGATAACATTCTTCAAAATACACTTCTCCTGCAACTGTTGGTACACCAAAACAATTACCATAATGACCAATACCATGTACTACACCTCTTAATAAATGTTGTGTTTTTTTATCTTGTAAATTTCCGAAGCGTAAAGAGTTTAAAGAAGCAATTGGTCTTGCACCCATAGTAAAAATATCTCTTTGAATACCGCCAACACCTGTTGCTGCACCTTGAAAAGGCTCTAATGCACTTGGATGATTATGACTTTCTATTTTAAAAACTACACCAAAGCCATTACCTAAATCCATTAAACCTGCATTTTCTTCTCCAGCAGCTACTAACATTCTGCCTCCACTTCTTGGTAAAGTTTTTAACCATTTAATAGAGTTTTTATAACTACAATGCTCACTCCACATAGCACTAAATGCACACAACTCTGTAAAGTTGGGAGTACGACCTAATTTTTGTTTTATTAAAGAAAACTCTTCTTCTGTAAGTCTAAGTTGTTGTGCAGTTTTTACAGTAATTTCCATTGTAAATAATTTAATTCATATAGCTAAAAGAATGTACTATATGAAACTTAAATAAACATTTGATTGTAATTACTGCAAATGTAAGCTAAGAGATGTGCAGGGCAATTTTTTATAAAAGAAAGTGGTAAATTTTTATAAAATTAAATAACAAAACCATCTGGCAAAATAGCTCCTTTTTTTACTACCACTATTCCATCTTTTATGGTATATAATTTATGTTCAGTATTTTCTAATTGTTTGCCTCCATTAATTCTTATATCATTACCAATTCTGCAATTTTTATCAATAATAGCATCTTTAATATAACATCTTTCTCCAATACCTGTTTTGGGTTTACCATTAATTAAATTATCTGCCATTTCTTCTATTGTTTCATAATAATCGTTACCCATTATATAAGAATTTACAATAGTAGTGCCATGCCCAATTCTTGATCTTATACCTACTACACTATTTTCTATACGACTTGCATGTATAATACAACCTTCTGCAATAACTGTTTTCTCTAATGTAGTGCCACTAATTTTTGCAGGAGGCAACATTCTTGGACGAGAATAAACAGTTTTAGCATTATCGAATAAATTAAATTGTGGTATTTCTGAAGTAAGTAAAATATTAGCTTCAAAGAAGGAATAAATATTTCCTATATCTGTCCAATAACCATCATATTGATAGCTGATAACTTTATAATTTTCTATTGAATTAGGAATAATTTCTTTTCCAAAATCTGTAGCATTAGGATGTACATCTTGTAAAAAATTAAATAAAACTTTTCTATTAAAAATATAAATACCCATAGAAGCTAAATAGTTTCTATGTTCTTTTTTCATTTGTTCGCCAGTATCGCTAATCCAATTTGGTAAAAGTTCACTTTTAGGTTTTTCTATAAATGATGTAATAATATTTTCTTCATTAGTTTTCATTATACCAAATTCTGTAGCTTCTCTAGCATTTACAGGTATAGTAGCAATAGTTAAATCTGCATTACTTTCTTTATGAGCTGCAATCATATTTGCAAAATCCATTTGATAGAGTTGGTCGCCACTAAGAATTAATACATAATCAAAATCTAAATTTTCTATATGCTTTAAACTTTTTCTTACAGCATCTGCAGTTCCTTGAAACCAACTTTCGCTATCTGGTGTTTGCTCTGCTGCTAAAATATCTACAAAGCCTGTACTAAATGCACTAAAGTGATAAGTGTTTTTAATGTGTTTGTTTAATGATGCACTATTAAATTGTGTAAGTACAAATATTCTGGTAATATTACTGTTAATACAGTTACTAATAGGTATATCTACTAATCTGTATTTTCCTGCAATAGGTACTGCAGGTTTACTACGTGCCATTGTTAAAGGATATAAACGAGAACCTGCACCACCACCAAGTATTACTGCTACAGTGTTTTTACTAATTGAAGACATATATTAAAGGCTATTATTTTTATTGAATATTATTTAGATTATGTTACTATGCTATGAAGTTAGTAGTAAAATAAATTACTTATAAAGAAAGGTACACATTTTTTAAAAATATTCAACCAAAAATTTAATTTATTAAATGAAGTAACAACTACACATATTTTATTTCACCAAAACCACCTTTAATAATTAGTTCTTTTTGAGATGCAGCTTCTGTATGACCAATAATTTTTGCATCAATACCAAATGATTGTGCTACATTAATCATTTGCTCTGCAGCTTTTAAATGAGTAAAAATTTCTAACCTATGACCCATATTAAATACTTGATACATTTCTTTATCATCGGCTCCAGAATTTTCTTTTATTAATTGCATTATAGGCGGAGTAGTAAATAAATTATTTTTTATTACTCTTAATGCTTTAGGCAAATACTTCATACATTTTGTTTGTCCACCACCACTACAATGTATAATACCATTGATATTTTCAAAATGTTCTTCTAACAAAACTTTCATTAAAGGTGCATAAGTACGTGTTGGGCTTAATAATAATTTGCCAATAGAAGTTGTAGTATTATCTACTTTATAATTATCTGATAATTTATTTTTACCAATATAAACTACTTGATTGTTTAAGCTATTTTCAAAAGTTTCAGGATATTTTTCTGCATAATATTTACTTAATACATCGTGTCTGGCACTTGTTAAACCATTACTGCCTAAACCACTATTATAATTATTTTCATAAATTGTTTTTCCGTAAGATGCAAAGCCAACAATAACATTATCTGCATCTATTTTTTCGTTAGTAATTAATTTATCTTTTTGCCAACGAACAGTCATTGTACCATTTACAGCAATGGTTCTTACTACATCGCCTACATCTGCAGTTTCGCCTCCTAAATAATGAATATGAATACCATACTTTTTCATTTCATCAAAAAACTCTTGAGTGCCATTAATTACAGCTTCTAATACTTCGCCAGGTATTTTAGTTTTATTTCTATCAATAGTAGAGCTAAATAAAAAATTATCATAAACACCTACACATAAAAGGTCATCTAAATTCATTACTACAGCATCTTGAGCAATACCTTTCCAAACACTTACATCGCCTGTTTCTTTCCAATACAAATAAGCTAAAATGCTTTTAGTACCTGCACCATCTGCATGAGATATATTAACAAAATTTGGGTTGCCTGTTAAGTAATCAGGATACATTTTGCAAAAAGCATGTGCATATAAACCAGCATCTAAATTTTTAATTGCTGCATGAACTTCTTCTTTTTGTGCAGATACACCTCTTTGATTGTATAAAGACATTTGAAAACTTATTATTTATTACAAAGGTAATTTACCCTAAACTATTAGCCATTCATTATTTTTGTTGTTATGAATATTTATAGAGATTTAGAGCAATTACCTGTTTTTCGTCATGCAGTGGTTACTATTGGCACTTTTGATGGTGTGCATGAAGGACATAAAAAAATTTTACATCAATTAAAAGCAAAAGCTAAAGAAGTAAATGGCGAATCTGTGGTAATTACTTTTTATCCTCATCCAAGAAAAGTTGTAGGCGATACATCTGGTGTACATTTAATAAACACTTTAGAAGAAAAGCTTTTATTACTATCGCAAGAAGCCATTGATAATGTAGTTGTAGTGCCTTTTAACGATGCTTTCTCTAACCTAACTGCAGAAGCTTATATCAACGATTTTTTATACAAAAAATTTAAGCCAACAATTTTAATCATTGGTTACGATCATCGTTTTGGCTTTGAAAGAAAAGGTGATTATCAATTATTAGAATTGTATGGAAAGCAATTAGGTTTTGAAGTGCAAGAAATAGATGCTAAAGCTTTAGCAGAAGCTACTATTAGCAGTACAAGAGTTAGAAAAGCTATTTTACATGCAGATATTTTTATTGCTAAAGAATTGTTAGGTTATGATTATTTTTTTGAAGGAACAGTGATTAAAGGTGATCAACTTGGTAGAACAATTGGTTATCCTACAGCTAATTTGCAGTTAAATAATGAAGAAAAATTAGTACCTGCAGATGGAGTTTATGCTGTAATGGTAGAAAGAAAATTAGCCAACAACCAACCACTATTAAAAGGTATGTTATACATTGGTAGCAGACCTGTTGTAAATGGCAAAAGAAGGGTAATAGAAGTAAATATTTTTGATTTTGATGAAGATATTTACAACGAAAATTTGAAAGTAATTATTAAAAAATTTATTAGAGAAGATATGCACTTACAAGGTTTAGAAGCCTTAAAACACCAGTTATTATTAGATAAAGAAACTGTATTAAAGAGTTTAGAATAACTAAGAACCCTAATTTATTCTAATAGAAATAATTTTTTGACTATCGCCAGTTTTTTTAGCCATTACAGTAATATTATAACCTTTATCGTTGTTTTTTAATTTGCCAGCAATGTACATTGTACCACCCATTTCTCTTTGTGAGGTTAAATTAAATCCTTTAATATTATTATCATTATAAAAAGCTTTTAAAGCAATACCAGCTTGATTTTTGCTCATATTTTTTACTTCTTCTTTCTCTGGAAGTTTTAAATCTATAAAACTATCAAAATACTCAGTAAGTTGCTCTGCATTGGCAGATTTTAAAGCATTTAAAATATCATTACTTGCTTCATCTGTTACAAAAGCAAATGAGCAAACTGTTAAAGCCATGAATAATAAAAACTTTTTCATTTTCATATTTTTATTCTATCTAAAAATAACACTTTAATTAAAGTGCTAAAAACATGCCAAATTAACTATTTAATCATAAAATGCCTAAAAGAACAAAGAAATAAAATCCACATTAATAATTATGTATTGTCATTAATATGATAAAAATTTATAGTTTATATAGATTTGAAAAAGAAAAAGGGGAAGAATTATTAGTTCTTCCCCTTTGATTGTAGTTTATGAGAGAAAAAATATAGATACTTAAATTACTCTGCCCAATCTGCTATAAAAATATTGGTATCTCTTGTGCCACCATTATTTCTATTACTACAGAAAACAATTTTTTTACCATCGTAGCTAAACATAGGAAAAGCATCAAAGCCTTTATCTCTGCTTATTTTAGTTAAATTACTTCCATCGCCATTCATGATATACATATTAAATGGAAATCCTTTTTTATATTCATGATTACTAGCAAAAATAATTCTTTTACTATCTGGCATAAAATAAGGAGCCCAATTTGCTTGGCCATAATTAGTAATTTGTTTAGCATTACTGCCATCAGCATTTGCAACCCAAACTTCCATATTTGTTGGTGCTACAATATTTTCTGCAAGTAAATCTTTGTATTCTTTTATTTCTGTATCTGTTTTAGGACGACTAGCACGCCAAATTATTTTTTTACCATCAGGGCTAAACCATGCACCTCCATCGTAGCCTACACTATGAGTAATACGTTTTACTTTCAATGTTTTTAAATCCATTAAATACAATTCTAAATCGCCATCTCTTGTACTTGTAAAAACCATTGTTTTACCATCAGGAGAAATAGTTCCTTCAGCATCGTAACCTGGTTCTTTAGTTAATTGTTTTACTATTTTACCAGAAGTATCAGCCATAAAAATATCAAAGCTTGGGTATAATGGCCATATATATTTATTGCCATATTTTTTTCTGTCTGGTGGTGGTGGACAATCTTCGCTTCCTAAATGTGTAGATGCATAAATAAAATGCTTACCATCTTTCATAAATGCAGCACAAGTAGTTCTTCCTTTACCTGTACTTACCATTTTATAGTTAAATGGTTCGCCAGCTTTTGGAATTTTTCCAATAAAAATTTGGTCGCACTGAACACCTTCTTTAGGATTAGTTTTTTGAAAAATTAAATACTTACCATCAAAACTAAAATAAGCTTCAGCATTATCGCCACCAAAAGTTAATTGCTGAATGTTTTTAAAATGTTTTTCTTCTGGATATA
>CAUJDL010000077.1 GCA_963169635.1 Bacteroidota bacterium | reverse complement strand
ACAGCTACTTGGTTTTTAGGTAAATATTTTGCAAACAATGTTGGGTCAATATAAGTTTTACTTACATTATCTAAATAATCTGTAAAAGTATAGCGTTGCATAACTTCTGCTGCTAAATACCATTTTTCGTTAAAGAAATATTTTATACCAAAACCAAAAGGTATTTGTAAAGCAATTTGTGAATGTTCTTTTCTATCAGGATATTCAGCCATTCCCTGACCTTCTAATCTTAAAGGTTGTAAATCTACCCATTGTTTAGTACCATTTGGCGATTCATAAATTCCTTGTGGATTGTAATGAAATGCACCAACACCAACAGTAAAGTATGGTCTTAATTTATTATTGAAAAAACTTTCTTTACGACAAAAATATGCTGTAGGATATACTTCAAAAGAAAGGTTTACCTCTGTAATATTACTTCTAAAACCTAAGTTTCTGTTTTTTCTATCTTTTTCGGCAGAGCCTTGATATTTTATTAAACTATCAAAACCAGAAAGTTTACCCATATTAAAACTACCTCTTATACCCAACCATTGATTAGGATAATAAGTAACATTAACACCATAAAATAAATTGGTAGATGCTAAATTTATATCTTTCAAAAATAGCGTTCCTTTTCCTTTTCCTCCACCTACATCACCTAAAAAGTTAGTAGGGCCAACGTTTACATCAAACTCCCATTGGCGGTCGCTTCTTACAAAATCATTATAATAAATTTGAGCATTGGCTTGTGTGGCTATCAGTATTATTATACTGCAAATAGTCCAACGCATGATTAGCGTAAAGAAATTAAATTTCATAGAATATGATATTGGATATTTTAAAATTACTACAAACTAATGTTTAAAAAAGAATGCAGTAAATCTTAAACGCAAGATTTATTATTCTATTATATAAATGTCCATTTTTTTTTAAAAATTCTTAAAATGAGAAAAACTACGTTATGGGTTTAAAGTATAATTACGTATTATATACCCTCATTTTTACTATTATTTATTTTAAAAATGGGCAAGAACTCAATTTTACTATTGGCTACATAATAAAAAATGTAGTTATTTGCATGCAAATTAAATTACTATGTTACCTAAGTATAAAAGAGTATTATTAAAATTATCTGGCGAAGCTTTATTAGGCAAAAATGCAGGAGACCCATTTGACCCTAAAGTAATAGAGCAATATGCTTATGATATTAAAGAAGTAATTAATCTTGGTGTACAAGTAGCTATAGTAATTGGTGGAGGTAATATATATAGAGGTATGAATGAAGCTGATAGTGGTATTGAAAGAGCTCATGGAGATTATATGGGTATGTTGGCTACTGTAATTAATGCTATGGCTATGCAGGCAATGTTAGAAAAAATTGGTGTTTACACTCGTTTGCAAAGTGCTATTAATATGGAGCAAGTAGCTGAACCTTATATTAGAAGAAAAGCTTTAAGACATTTAGAAAAAGGACGTGTAGTAATTTTTGGTGCTGGTACAGGTAATCCTTATTTTACTACAGATACAGCTGGTAGCTTACGTGCTATAGAAATGAAAGCAGATGTAATTTTAAAAGGTACTCGTGTAGATGGTATTTATAATGCCGACCCTGAAAAAGATACTACAGCTACTAAATATAATAAACTAAGCTTTCAAGATTGTATTTCTAAAAACTTAAAAGTAATGGATATGACAGCCTTTACTTTATGTATGGAAAATAAACTACCAATTATTGTATTTAATATGAATAAGCCTGGCAATTTATTAAGTGTAGTACAAGGCTTAAACGTAGGTACATTAGTTCGTTAATGTAATGTATTAAAATCTATATATTTTAAATATTCATTTTTCTTTTCTTCATCGTTAAATGCACCACCATAAAATGCAGTAACAGTGCTGCTTGTATCATCTTCTATACCTCTACTAGCTACACATAAATGTTTTGCATCTAAAATTACCGCTACATCATCTGTATTTAAAACACGTTGTAACTCTTTACCAATTTGTATAGTTAAGCGTTCTTGTACTTGTGGTCTTTTAGAAAAATATTTTACAATTCTGTTTAATTTACTTAAACCAATTACTTGCCCATTATTAATATAAGCAATATGAGCTTTACCAGCAAAAGGCACAAAATGATGTTCGCAAGTACTGTAAAAAGAAATATTTTTTTCTACCACCATTTCATGATATCCAAACTTATTATCAAATAAAGTAGCATTAGGTTTATTAGCAGGATTTAAGCCACCAAAAAATTCTTGTACATACATTTTTGCTACACGTTTTGGTGTGCCTCTTAAACTATCATCAGATAAATCTAACCCTAAAATTTCCATAATACTGGTAAAATGCTTTTCAATAGCTTCAATTTTTTGAGCATCTGTTTTTTCAAAAGCATCTTTACGCATAGGTGTATCAATACTTGTACTAATATGCTCATTACCCATTTCATCAATAACAAAATCGCTTAATTCTATTTTATTATTTTCTGCATTAAGTTGTATGTTTACCAATGTTTCTTTTCTTTTCATACATCAATTTTAAGTTTGTTTACAATAAAAATGTTACAACCAAAGCATCATAGTTTCTTACATTTTTATCACTCGTTAGTAAAGTATTTATTTTTTTTGTTACCAGCTTTTAGTACTCTATGCAAGGTTCTGTTGCGTCGCACACTTCAACAATTAAAACATTACTTCAACTATTTTATTTTGCAAATTAATTAGTTTAATACTGAAACAAAAGTGTGTTGTACAAGTACTAAACTTTTAAAGAATTTTATTTTATCTAAACAAATATAATAAAAACAATAGGTAAATTAAGCTTCTACATATTATTAAACCAAAATTAGCTATTTATAATAAGTGTCATTTATTTTATTGAAGTTTAAAAAGCTTTGTTGCATTTGCAGTAGTAATTGTTGCAATTTCGGTTGTACTTAAATTTTTAATAGCTGCTATTCTCTCTATGATATAAGATAAATAGGCACTCTCATTTCTTTTACCTCTAAAAGGTACAGGTGTTAA
Organism: Bacteroidota bacterium; assembly: GCA_963169635.1. Lineage (GTDB taxonomy): Bacteria > Bacteroidota > Bacteroidia > Chitinophagales > Chitinophagaceae > UBA1930. The sequence goes on along the minus strand of CAUJDL010000077.1, from coordinate 19,837 downwards.
ATATGGAGCATCAGTTTCTACTACTATATGTTTTATATCTATCTGTTGTAAGGTTTCTGCTAAACCAGCATTTTTATAAGTAACTACACCACCAATGCCTAATAAAAATTGCATATCTATAATTTGTTTTGCTTGTGCAGCATTGCCAGAAAAACAATGAAATACACCTTTTAAACCTTTTTGAGCAAATGGTTTTACACAATCAATAGTTTGCTGCATTGCTTCTCTTGTATGTATTACAATGGGCAGGTTAAAATCTAAAGCCCATTCCATTTGTTGTTCAAAAGCTTGTATTTGTTGTTCTTTAAAATTAGTATCCCAATAAAAATCTAAACCAATTTCGCCTACAGCAATAAATTTTCTTTTTTGCAGCCACATATACACTAAGGATAATTCTTTTTCTACATCTGCTTTTACAGAGCAAGGGTGTAAACCCATCATTGCAAAGCAATTGGCAGGATAATCATTTTCCATTTTAAACATTGCACTAGTAACAGAGCTATCAATTGCAGGTAATAAAAATTGCTGTACTTGATTATCTAAAGCTCTTTGCATTACTGCTGCTCTGTCATTATCAAACTCTGGCAAATACAAATGGCAATGAGTATCTATTATCATAATATCTATTATTTTAAATGCTCAGTTTTTCCCAAAATGGTATTTTTAAAAATTTTTATATGATTATAAAATAAAATGATTAAACCCTCGTTTATATATGTACAATTACTTTTTTAAAAGAAAAGAATTTAAAAATAAAATCCAATATGTACAGTAATAAACTTACTCTAAAGTATTTATTAATACACTACATTATTTAGAAATTTAATTATCAGCAATAATATAATAGTTATTTATAAGCTTAAATAATTTAAAATAATTATAAACTCGTTTTCATAGGGTACGGATTAAAAACGAACTGGAGTTTCTACTCTGGTTCTTTTTTTATTTTATAGTATCATACACTATGCAAGTAAAAAATTATTTACCCTTATTGTTTAGTATTTAACATTAATTGTAGTTCGTTTAATTGTTTTTCATCTACTGTGCTTGGTGCATCAATCATTACATCTCTACCACTATTATTTTTAGGAAAAGCAATAAAATCTCTAATACTTTCGCTGCCACCTAAAATAGCACATAATCTATCAAAGCCAAAAGCAATACCACCATGTGGTGGAGCACCATATTCAAAAGCACCTAACAGAAAACCAAATTTATGTTGTTGTTCTACTTGGTTCATACCTAATGCTTCAAACATTTTTTGTTGCAATTCTTTTTGATAAATTCTAATACTTCCTCCACCAATTTCATTGCCATTTAAAACTAAATCGTAAGCATTAGCTTTAATATTAGCATAAGGATGTTTTAAATAATCAGCAGCATTTTCTATAATAGGGCTGTTATTAATCATAGTTTCAATATCTGAAGGTTTAGGAGAAGTAAAAGGATGATGACGAGCCACCCATCTATTTTCTTCTTCTGCATATTCAAATAAAGGAAAATCAATTATCCATAAAAGTTTAAACTCATTATCTTTTCTTAAACCTAATTTTTTGCCCATTTCTAAACGTAATTCAGCTATTGCTTTTCTGGTTTTTTCTTCTGCACCTGCTAAAATTAAAATAAGGTCGCCTGAGTTTGCATGGCAAGTTGTAGCAATATTTTTTAATTGTACGGGAGTAAAAAATTTATCTATACTACTTTTATAAGTACCATCAGTATTACATTTTATAAATACCAAACCCTTCATACCAATTTGAGGTCTTTTTACCCATTCTGTTAATTCATCTGTTTGCTTACGAGTATAATCACTAGCATTTGGTACAGCAATAGCTATTACAGTTTCTGCATCATTAAACACAGCAAAATCGCTTTTAATAATTGCAGAAATATTTTCTTTTGTAGGAAAACTATGTTGAGGAAATTTTAAATTACAAAGCTGCATACCAAAACGAGTATCAGGTTTATCTATTCCATATTGCCACATAGCTTCTTCCCAAGTCATTCTTTCTATAGGTGCTGTATAGTCAATAGATTTTACATCTTTAAAAATTCTTTTTACTAAATTTTCAAACATGGTTAAAATATCTTCTTGCTCTACAAAACTCATTTCACAATCTATTTGTGTAAACTCTGGTTGCCTATCAGCTCTTAAATCTTCATCTCTGAAGCATTTTACTATTTGAAAATATTTATCGTAGCCACTTACCATTAAAAGTTGTTTAAAGGTTTGAGGGCTTTGAGGTAAGGCATAAAACTCTCCTTCATTCATTCTGCTGGGTACTATAAAATCTCTTGCACCCTCTGGAGTAGATTTAATTAAGTAAGGAGTTTCAATATCTATAAAACCATTTTCGTGTAAATAATTTCTGGCACTACGATTTACGGCATATCGTAATTCAATATTTTTTTTAATAGCATTTCTTCTTAAATCTAAGTAGCGATATTTCATTCTTAAATCATCGCCACCATCTGTATCATCTTGAATTGTAAAAGGTGGTGTTTCGCTTTTATTTAAAATAGTAAATGAGGTTAAAGTAATTTCTATATCACCGGTAGGTATATTTTTATTTTTATTGCTACGTTCTGTAACTGTGCCATTTACTTGCAATACAAATTCTCTGCCTAAAGGAGTTTCTTCTAATTGTTTATTTAGAGTTTCGCCAAAAAGAAGCTGCGTAATACCATATCTATCTCTTAAATCAACAAAAGTGATAGAGCCAAATTTTCTAATAGTTTGTATCCAACCTGCAAGAGTAACTTGCTCACCACAATTTTCAATTCTTAATGCACCGCATGTATGTGTTCTGTACATTTATGTAAAATTTATTAATGGCGGCAAAGATAAACAAATTGAAAAAGAGAAATACTATCAATATTTTGCCTTTTTATTTTTAATTTTTTATATGTTGTTTAATTAAATTTGGAAAATTCATTTTTTTTTTTTCTTAGATTCAAGAACACCATTTTTAATTATTTAACTATAAAAAATAGGGATTTTATGAAATCAATATATTTAATAATTATTTACCTATTTATAATTGGTAAAGGAATTGCTCAGCAAAATAATAGTGCACTTTATATTGAATATCAACGAATGAATAAAACAGATGGCTATCGTCAATGGTTTACAAAAGACTTTACAGTTTACAGCTATTTGCATGGCGAAATAGTACCTAAAACTATTACTGTAGTAGTTGATGGAAAAACTATTAATACAGATGATACAGTATTATATAAAGAAGAATTTAAAGAGTATATACAAAAGGAAACTTCATCTGCACGTAAAATAAAACAAGTAAATGTTTTTAGATACAATAATAGTAACATAATATTTTATCAAACTTTAGAAACTATTAATAATAAAAAATATATAGTTGAAGATACTTTAAAAGAAATGTCTGATTGGGAAATTAAAGATGAAGTAAAAAATATTTTAGGTTATAAATGCCAAAAAGCTACTACTACATTTAATAAAACTAATTATATAGCTTATTTTACTACTGATTTGCATTTTATGGGAGGGCCAAAAAATTTTAGAGGTTTACCAGGTATTATTTTAAGTGTAGAAACTGCAGATGGAAAATTTGGTTTTATAGCTACCACCATACAATATCCTTATAAAAATAAAATTGCAGATATACCTACAAAAGGAACAAAAATTAGTTATCAAGAGTATAATAAACTAAATGAAAAAAATAATTAAGCTAACAAATAATGACGATACAAAAGTTTATTTTGTTTATTTTTTGTACTTGTTATTTTAATAATTTAATAGCACAACAAGTAATAGTACAAGGCTGTGTAAAAGATACAACTAATAAACCTATTGTTGGTGCTTCGGTAATTTTAAAAGCTAATGATAGTAATGGAATTATTAAGTATTTTAAAATAACTGATAAGAATGGAAATTTTTTAATAACTATTAGCAATCTTCAACAGTCATTATATTTTCAAATTTCATCAGTTGGGTTTCATCAATATTCTGTGTTACTTAAAAATCCTCTTACATCATTTAATGAAACTTTTTTATTAAAACCATTTATAGGCAATCTTCCAGAAGTTTATGTAAAAGGAGAACCGGAAATTGTAAGAAGAGATGATACAACAACTTACAGAGTATCTGCTTTTGAAAAAGGAAATGAAAATAGTATTAGTGATTTACTTAAAAACTTACCAGGTGTGTTTGTAACAGATAATGGTGTAATATTTTTTAATGGAAAAATGATTGATAGAGTTTTAATAGAAGAAGATGATATGTATGGAAATAATTATGCCTCTTTAATTAAAAATGTTAGTACTAATGGATTAGATAAAATTGATGTAATTGAAAACTATAACGATAAATCAATTATTGAAAACAATAATAGAAAAAAAGGAAATGAAACAGTACTTAATTTAAGATATAAAAATAAAAAACTTAGATTGTTTGGTAGTGTAAATTTAACTGGTGGAATACCTAATAAAAACTATGAAGCAAAATCAGATTGGCTAAGCCTGATACCTAATATTAAATTTGTAGCTACTACCAACTTTAATAGTTTAGGTAATACTGCAAATAACTTATTAGGTAGAGGAAATAATGTAAGTATTTTACAAACTCAAGATGAATTAATTAATATTAAATCAAACAATATTACTAACCCTATTAATTTTAATGATATCACACCTTATTATATTTCTACTTCAAGAGCATTATTTAATACAAGTAAAATAGCCACTTTAAATAGTCAGTTAAAAATTAGTAAAGTAGTAACTGTTAAAGGATTTATTAATGTATTAGCAGACGATTATACACAATATGAAAATACAATTGAAACTTACAATAATACATTTCAGCAATTAATAATAGAAGAAGATAATAGATTAGAAAAAATAAATAAACAGTTAGATGCAGGTATAGAAGCATCTTGGCAACCAAATAATACATTTCAGTCTATATTAAAATATAATTTAAGTACAATTAATGCTTTACATAAAAACAATGGTTTTTTATTTCAAAACTCAATCAGCCAATTATTAAAACAACAAAATCAGTTTCATCAAATATCTTTAAAGAGTACTAAATTAATTACTACTAGAAAGTTTATTACAACACAATTATTATATACAACAAACCAATTAAACAGTCAATATTATATACAACCACCTTTGTATGATACAAGCTTTAGAGATACTAGCAATTATCAACATCTTTATCAGCCTTATAATGTAGTAGCTACAACCATTGCAGGTACTGTAAGGTTTTATACAAGTGCTTACAGAAAATCTTTTTCTATACAATTAACAGGGATAAAAAATAATTATCAACTTAATAGTGAAGTATTTCGTTTTAATAAAGAAAATAACTTACATAATTTACCAAATACATACACTAATGATATTAATTATTCTTTAAGTAAAGTAATATTAAATACAGGATTTAATTATGAGTTTAATGATAAAATTAAATCATCATTAGATGTAGCATTACAATGGAATAGTTTGTATAATGAGCAAAAGAACTACAGTAGTAAATTATCTAAACAACTATTACAATTACTTCCATCATTTAGATTTGAGTATAAATTAAATCAAGATAAAGGATTGATTTTATATATTAATAAACAGCCTATTTTACCAGAGTTATTTAATGTAGCACAATCGTATGTTTTTACAGGACTTAATACTATACATAAAGGTAATAGTAATTTAAAAATTGCAAATGGTTATACAGCAAGTTTTGCTTATCATTATTTTGGATTATCTACTAAAAAAAGAAATTTTACTATTTATACTTCAATAAGTAATCATGCTATAAACTATTTACAAAATAATAGAATCAGTGGTTTGTACAATTTTACTTCCTTTGAATTAACAGATAAAAGAAATTTATTTGCTAATCTTTTTATGAAAGCAGAAAGAAAATTATTATCATCTAAATCATGGATTATTTTTAATGTAAATTTATTTGCTAACAAAACATATAGTTTAGTAAATTATCAATATAATACTAATTATACTAACGCAATAAATACAGAAATAAGATGGAAAACAGATTGGAAAAAATGGGTTAACATTAATACTGGTTTAATTTATAGCTATCAAACATTAAATACTTTTTATTTAGCTAATAAAATAAACAACTATAGATCTCATGTTATTACATCAAATACAGTATTAGGATTTAAGTTATCTAAGAATATTAATTCAGATATATTAGTAGATTATCTTTTAAATAAATCTGAAAATAAAGAAGTAAAACACATTGTATTTACAGATGCACAATTATTGTATAATATCAATGAAAAAATAAGGTTAGGTTTTATTGCCAAAAATATTTTTAATCAACAAAGTTTTACATATAATTCATTTAATGAAACAAAAAGCATCATTAGTTATTTTGATTTACAACCTTCTTTTTATTTATTAACTTTTAGCATAAAACTTTAATAAAAAAAGGGAAGTATTTTATATGCTTCCCTTTAAACTATAGTTATAAAAATAGTAGTTATTTAATAGCACCATTATTATTCCAATCTCTACCAAAAACCTTTTGTAATAGTGGAGATGTTCTAGCTGCTGCATTTGTTCTTATAGCTGTTTCTTGTTCTGCAATTTTACTAAACATGGCATTGGTAACAACTCCTGCTAATAAATTATCTATATTTAAATTAAGATTTACTTTATTGCCTAATACCATTTTTGCTGGAGCAACTAATTTATCCCATTCTTTGGTAATATTATATTGGTCTAAAGCTGTTTTCATAATTGGTGTAACTGTTGTTCTTAAATCGCTACCTATGGTATTTCTTAAATAATCTGTAGCAGCAGTACCACCATTTTTTACAATATTAATAGCATCGGTAATATTCATTCTTTTAATACCATCTGCAAATACAGGAATTGATTTTGTAGCTGTTTGCGAAGCTGCTGTAGTAAGTGTATTGGTAAATTTATCTATCTCTTTACTTAAACCAAGTTGTTGTAATTTTTGTAAAACTGTATTTACATCTTTAGGTAATATAGCACTCATTAAAGCATCTTTACTGATGAGTGCATTACCATTGCTACCAATAGTTAATAATTCTTTTAAACCACTAATGGCATCTTGCTCTGTTAAAATATTAGCTGCTAATTTTTGCATAGTATCGCAACTGCTAAAAAACATTCCAACACTTAGCAGCATGATTAAATAAATTTTTTTCATTTGTTTATTTTTTTTGTAGCCAACAAAAATAGTGGATTGAAATTTTGTATAAATATCAATAAAATATCCTGCTTATTTTACAATACTAATTTTAGCATAGTTTAGCATAATTTTCTTTTCGCCATTTAATTCAAAATGAATAGTAGCAATAGGATTGTGGTTGCTGCCTTCTAATTTTATAATATTGCCAAAACCAAATTTTTGATGTTCTATTTTTTGTCCAACAGTTAAACTTGTAATATCGCAAGGAGTAAAATTAGCACTAGGAATATGTGTTACAGGTTTTGCAACAATAGGTTGAGCAGGTAAATAACTTGGTTTTTTTTCTGTTGTTTGTTGATGATTGTCTGTTGATGTATAGCCAAAACCTTTATGCATTCTTTCGTAAGCACTACCCATATTTAGTTGAAAATTATTTTTAGCACCACCACCTGCATAAGTTTTATCTAAATATTTATCGGGCATTTCAGATAAAAAACGGCTAGGCTCATTTTGCACAAAATTACCAAACCTATATCTTGAGTTGGCATAAGTAACCCATAATTTTTGTTTGGCTCTGGTAAGTGCTACATAAAATAATCTTCTTTCTTCTTCTAACTCTTCTCTTGTACTTAAGGTTAATGTATTTGGAAAAATAGACTCTTCTACACCAACTACAAATACACAAGCAAACTCTAAACCCTTTGCTGCATGTATAGTCATTAGCTTTACAGTATCATCATTTTCATTATCATCATTATCAGCATCGGTATATAAAGTTATTTCTTGTAAATAAGCTCCTAAGTTTTTACTATTTACTTCGCCTTCATCAGTATCAGGTTGTTCTGTCCATTCTTTAATAGAGTTTAGTAATTCTTGTACATATTCATATTTTGCTAAGCCTTCAGTAGTTTTATCTTTAAATAAATCATCTACAATACCTGTATGTTTACCTACTAAAACAGCTAAATCATAAGCATTTTTATCTGTAAGTATATTTTGAAAATACTGAATCATGGTAGCAAAATTTTCTAATGCTATTAAAGTACCAGCTTTAAATCCAAACTTAGCTGCTTGTTGTATTACATGAAATACTGAAGTATTTTCGCTATAAGCAATATTGCTTAATTTTTCTATTGTTGTTTTACCAATACCTCTTGTAGGATAATTAATAATTCTTTTTAATGCTTCTTCATCTTTTGGGTTTACTACTAAACGCAAATAAGCAAGCATATCTTTAATTTCTTTTCTTTGAAAAAAGCTAATACCACCATATATTCTATAAGCAATACCTTGTTTTCTTAAGCTTTCTTCAAATGCTCTACTCTGTGCATTAGTTCTATATAAAATGGCAAATTCTTTATTATTAAAATGGTGTCTTAATTTATTTTCTTTAATACTATCGGCTACAAATTTTCCTTCTTCATTATCCGAAAAAGTTCTAGCAATTTTTATTTTATCTCCTTCATCATTTTGTGTCCAAAGTTCTTTAGGTAATTGCCCTAAATTTTTACTTATTACATTATTAGCAACATTTAAAATAGTTTTAGTACTTCTATAATTTTGTTCAAGTTTAATAATGATTACATCGTCATAATCTTTTTTAAATTGTAAAATATTTTCTATGGTAGCACCTCTAAAGCTATAAATACTTTGTGCATCGTCGCCTACTACACAAATATTTTCATGTACAGCAGCTAATAGTTTTGCTATTTGATATTGTACAGGATTGGTATCTTGATATTCATCTATTAAAATGTATTTAAACTTATGCTGATATTTTACTAAAGCATCATTAAAGTTTTTTAATAATTCAAACATTTTTAAAAGTAAATCATCAAAATCCATAGCACCATTGCCAAAACATTTTTGAGTATATGCTTTATAAATTTTACCAATTGCTGGTTTTTGAGATCTAATATCTTCTTGCTGTAAAAAATCATCTGCTAAATATTCATCTGGTCCAATTAAAGCATTTTTAGCAGCAGATATTCTGTTATGAATAGTATTAGGCTTATAATGCTTAATATCTAAATTCATTTCTGTAATTACATCTTTTAAAACACTACGACTATCATCAGTATCATAAATTGTAAAATTGTTAGGATAGCCTAAACGTGGTGCTTCTACTCTTAAAATTCTGGCAAATACACTATGAAAAGTACCTATATATAAATTTCTTGCTTCGTTACTATTTATATTTTCTGCAGAGCTGTATAAAATTTTTTCTATACGTTCTTTCATTTCTGCTGCTGCTTTATTGGTAAATGTTAATGCCAAAATATTAAAAGCATCTACACCATTAGCAATTAAATGTGCTATACGTGTAGTAAGTACTTTTGTTTTACCACTACCAGCACCTGCCACAATCATTAATGGTCCATTAATATGTAATACAGCTTCTCTTTGTTGTTCATTTAAATCTGATAAATAATCTTGCATGGCTGCAATTTAGGTTAAGGAAATTTGCAAAATGATATTGGGGGATAAGTTATACCAAAAATCCTTATTTGTAAAAATATTAGTAAAATATTTAGAAAAATGCTAAAAAAATTAGTGTTGATAATAAAAACTAACTAACTTTACAGCCTTAACTAATTTTATCAGATTAAATACAACAATTATGAGCAACACAGAAAAATTAAAAGCATTAAAATTAACTATCGACAAAATAGATAAAGATTTTGGCAAAGGAAGTGTAATGATGATGAGCGATAAAGCAGATAGACAAATAGAAATAGTTAGTACTGGCTCTATAGGTTTAGATGCTGCATTGGGTGTTGGAGGAATTCCTAGAGGAAGAATAGTAGAAATTTATGGTCCTGAAAGTAGTGGTAAAACAACTATTGCAACACATATAATAGCAGAAGCTCAAAAAAAAGGGGGTATTTGTGCTATTATAGATGCTGAACATGCTTTTGATAGTGCTTATGCTCAAAAGTTAGGAGTAGATGTAGAAAGTTTATTAATATCTCAACCAGATTATGGAGAACAAGCTTTAGAAATTGCAGACAGATTAATTCTTTCTGGTGCATTAGATGTTGTAGTAATAGATTCTGTTGCTGCATTAGTACCTAAAGGAGAATTAGAAGGAGAAATGGGTGATAGCAAAATGGGATTACAAGCTCGTTTAATGAGCCAAGCATTACGTAAACTTACTGCTACCATTAATAAAACTAATACAATATGTATTTTCATTAACCAGTTAAGAGAAAAAATTGGGATTATGTTTGGTAATCCAGAAACTACCACTGGTGGTAATGCATTAAAGTTTTATGCTTCTGTACGTTTAGATATTCGTAGAGCAGCACAAATAAAAGATGGCGATGCTGCAATAGGCAATCATGTAAAAGTGAAAGTAGTAAAAAATAAAGTAGCTCCACCTTTTCGTAGTGCAGAGTTTGATATAATTTTTGGAGAAGGTATTAGTAAAATTGGCGAAATTATAGATATGGGTGTAGAACTTGGTATTGTAAATAAAAGTGGTAGTTGGTTTAGTTATAATAATGATAAGTTAGGACAAGGCAGAGAGGCTGTAAAACAATTATTAAGTGATAATGCAGAATTAGCTAATGAAATAGAAGCTAAAATAAGAGCAAAATTAGCCGAAGCTCAAGGAACTGCTATTGCTGAAACAGAAAAATAAATTTTTAAAAATAAACTAAGATATTATCTTAGATAAAGATTTTAAATTAGTTGTAGAAAAGTTAAATAGGCTTTATAATAAATAAATACCCATTAAAGGGTATAAGTTGAAAATTTGGCACGATTATTTTTACATCATAATCTTAAAATTATTTTTAAAACAAAAAACTTTACAATCATGAAAAAATTATTATTTCTTTCAGCAGTTATAGTAGCAATGACTATTTCTGCAACTGCACAAGTAAAAATTAAAATGGAGCCAAGTGCTATGTTTAGCAAAAAAGCCCAATCTGCTTTAAAAACACAAGGTACACAACAAGCCATGAAAGCTATTACACCTGGCGATGAGTGTGGTGCTTTTGTAGCAAATAAAAAAGATGATAAAGGAGAGGCTTATACAGAAGCTAAAGAATTTTTAATTATATCTAGCGATGGTGTTACTGGTTTTGCTTTTACTTTTTATACTATGCAATATGAAGGTAAAACTTTATATGTAACAAGAGGTATGGCTTTAGAACCAGATGTTTGTGTAGATAAAACATCTAAAGTAACTATTACATTTGAAGATGGTACTCAAGCAACTTTACAAAACTTTGAAAAAGACAATTGTAAAGGTATTGTAAGCTTATATATGCATGAAGTATTAAAAAACTTGGATGTTTACGAAGCTTTAAAAACTAAAAAAGTAAGAAGCTTAAGATTAGCTGGTGTTGAAAAAACTGTAGTTAAATCTTTTAGCGAAGGCAATCAACAACAAATGCAAGGAACTGTTAAATGCTTATAATATTATTTTAAAAGCAAATAATTATATAAAAGGTGTTTGAAAGTTCAAACACCTTTTATTTTCTAACTAACTTTTAGATAATAAATAGGATATTTTTAAATAGCATATTATCATCTATTTATTTCTGTTAAGTAACTTTTCATTGTTTAAATATTCAATCATGAAACAGCTAGTCACCTTCATTTTTAGTATGCTTATTTTTTCGTTAAGTAGTAATGCTCAACAAAAAAATATTACTGAAAAAAGAGAAATGTACTTACGCATTATAGCAATAAAAAAAATTACTAATGATAGTATTTTAGCTATGTTAGATGGAGGCTCTAAGTTAGGAATTGCTAATGGTAGTGCAGGTTTGGTAAAAGGTGTATATAAATCTGGCGATGATAGAAGCGATAATGAAATTGGTTATGCAAGTGTATTTTCTATTACAGATTCTACTGCTTTTGTTTCTATAAAGCCAATAGATAAATCAGGTACTAAAAAAGGATATGATATAAGAAAAGGCGATTATGTAGTTTTAAATATTAATGTACCCAAACTATCTTATAGAAGTATATTTTTTGAATTAGCTTTATTAGATATTCAATTTAATAACTTATATAATGAAAACCTCTATAATATTATAGATTTATTTTACAGAGATAGTAAAAACTTAGAAGATAGTTTATTAAGTGCAGGTGCTAATGATGTATTTCAAACTTATGATGCTTTGAAAAGTGATACTTCTTTTACATCATTAAGAACTCCTTTAACAGAAGGAAGATATATGGGCAAAAGTGTTTTTGATGTAATGGAAAAATGTACTGCAAAAGATATTTTTACCTTTTTGCATTTTGTAAATAATTATCCAGGAAAATATATAGGCAATACATGGAAGTTGAATGAAACATTTGCTACATGGGTTGTAAATAAAGCACCTTATAGCCAAAAAGAATTTTATGATAGTATAGTGTTATATAAAAATAAACCTACACAACTAAAAAATTTTATTACTAAAAATATTGATATCATAAAAAGTAAAGGCTTTGTATCTAATTGGATAGATGATGCATCAAGCCAATTAGATAAAGATAATGAAAGAGCTGCTATAGAATATTTTGAAGTTGTTAGAATAATTTTACCTTATTTAAAAGATGATTTAACAGCAGGATATTTTTATTACTACTATAGTGAATTATTTGATAAAAGTAAAAAATATGAGAAAACAATTTTAGCATTAGATACTGCTTATACTTATTTTGAAAGAGCTGCTAATGATTATTTTAAAACCCAAACACTAGTAAAAAAATCACTTACTTATATAAACTTAGATAAGTATAAAGAAGCATTAATGTGTTTAGAAAAAGTAAATGACGAAACTAACAAACCAGGTACTAAACTTACTGCATTACAAAAAACTTCTTTCAGAGCAAAATATCATCATTTTGCAGGCTTTATACAAGCTGAAAAATATAGCGAATTTAAATTGGCTGTTAAGCATTATGAAGCTTCTATAGAACTTTATAAAAGCTTAAAATCTTATACTTATTTACAATCTGCTATTACTGTTCAAGGGCGTTTAGCAAGATTATATAAAAGACAAGGAGAATTACAAAAAGCTTTAGATATTTATAATGAACAATTAAAACTTTATTCAGATATTAATGATAGAAAAAATATTGCAGAAACTTTAGAAGAAATTGCAAGTATAGAATTTAAGTTGGCTAATTATAGAACTGCCATGTCGCAATATGCTACTGCAAGAAATATTCATCTTTCATTAGATAATTATAGTAGTGCTGGTTTTTCTCAATCTAATATTGGACAAGCCTATTGGAATTTAGGTAAATACGATTCTGCTATTTCATCTCATCAACAAGCCATTGTTTATAGAAGAATTGCTAAAAGCAATAGTGGCTTAGGTTATTCTTGGAAAAAAATTGGAGCTTTATATAAAGAAACTGGCGAAAAACCAAAAGCATTTAATGCTTATGATAGTGCAGCACATTATTATACTTTAGCTAATGATAGTACAAGTCTTGGCGATTTATTATCTGATATTGGCGATATATATTACAACGATTTACAGTATCAAAAAGCATTTGATACTTATGCAAAATGGCATAAATTAAATATTGCCAGAAAAGATAAATTAATTATTACTAATAGCTTATACCAATTAGCTAATGCTGCATATTATTATGATGTGCCTGTATCAAAAAAATATGCTACAGAGTGTTTGCAATTATCAAAAGATATTGGTGATAAAAGCAATGAATACTATGCTAATACTTTATTAGGGTTATTATATTTTAAAGATTATAGTTACGATGATGGAGTGCAATATTTTAACAATGCACTTAAGATAGCTATAGAACAAAAAAATAAAAAACAAGAAGCATACTGTTATGCAAGAATGGGTGCTGCATACTCAGATAAATTAGATTTTAATAATGCTGTTTCCTATACTTTAAAAGCTATTCATTTATACGATTCTTTAGGCGATAAATCAACATTGCCTATGAGTTATAGAATTTTAGGAAGTGCTTATCAAGGTAAAGGCGATTTTTATGAAGCCAGAAAACAATATCAACAATCTATAGATATTGCTTATGCAATTAATAGTCGTGCAGATGTAGGTTATGGCTATAGCTCTCTTACATTTTTATATACTATTCAAGGAGAATTAGCAAAAGCAGAACAAGTAACTGATAGCAGTTATGCAATCTTTAATGATTTAAATAATAGTTGGCAAATTGCACAAGTTTATTTTAATAAAGGATTAGTTTATGCAGCAAAATCTGATGGTCCAAATGCTATAAAATATTATACTATGGCAGATAGTATTTATACAAAAGAAAAAGATTTATCTAGTTTAAGTGCATGTAAAACTAATATAGGTAGCATCTTTTTTTATCAATCAGATTATGAGCTTTCATTAAAATATTTCTTTGCTGCCGATTCTATTTTAAATAAAATAAATACAGTTACAGAAGCACATATTTTATCTAGTATAAATATTGGTGAAGCATATTATTATTTAAAAAATTATGCAAAAGCCGAACCTTATCTTTTAAAAGGATATAAACAAGCACATGAAAAAAATGCTGGAAGAATGAAAACTATTGGCTCATCATTTTTAGGCACTTTGTATTACGGTTTAAAAAAGTATGATTTAAGTGAAAAATATTTATTAGAAAGTTTTTCATTAGCACAAGTAAGTAACGAAACAGATTTGTATATCAATTCTGGTATGTATTTGGGCAAACTTTATACAGTTATGAATAACACTCAAAAAGCAACTACATATTATAGAAAAACTATTGATTTTATTAATACCATAGATAATAGTAAATACACTTGGATAGCTTATTATGAATATGGTTTAAATCAGTATAACATAAATCAATTAGACTCTGCTGTTATTTACTTTAAAAAAGCTGTAACCATTGTAGAAGAAAGTTCTAAAAATTTATTTGGTGGTGCAGAAGCACAGAAAAAATATAGTGCAGACGAAAGAAAAGTAGATTTATATAGCAAACTTGTAGCAGCATTAGCAAAACAAAATAAAACAGATGAAGCTTTATACTATGCTAACAAAGGCAATGTACAAGCTGTAAAAGAAAAAACAGAAGGTGCAGGTATTAGTACTACTGATAAAGAAAAAGAAAATGACATTAAAAAAGGTGGCGAATTATTACAAAAGAAAAATGCAGTAACAGAAGCTATTGCAAAAGAAAAAGCAAAACCCGAAAAAGAACAGAATAAACAATTAATAACATCGTTAGAAAGTGTAAAAAGTATTGCAGAAACAGATTATGCAAATTATATTGATGGATTAGTAAAAAAATATCCTGATATGCAATCGTATTTCTCTAATACTAATCCTAACGATTTTAGAAATTATATAGAATATATTCCAGAAAATACTTTAGTGGCTTTATATATTGTAAACGATAATCAATTATTTATTTTTACAGTTACCAGTAAAGAAACTTCTATTAAAACTGTTCCACTAAATCAAGATATTAATAAACAAGCAGCAAGATTATTAAGCATCTTAAGAAATCCTAATAATGTTACAGGCACAAAAAGTGTAACGTTGAGAAGCTCATTAAAACCAACAGATGATGTAAGAGGCGACTTTAAAAAAGAAGCAACAGATTTATATAATATTTTAATTACCCCAATTGCCGATGATTTAAAAGGGAAAGAAAATTTATGTATCATCACTAATGGTAGATTAGGTAGTATTCCTTTTCAATCTTTAGGTAAAATGGATGAAAAAAATAATTTTCATTTTTTAATGGAAGATTATGCTATTTTTTATACAAGCAAAATAGATATCTTCTCTAAAATGTATAAGAGCAGAAAAATGGATGCATCATTAGCTATTTTTGGTAATCCAGATAAATCATTACCAGGTGCAACTACAGAAGCTAATGAAATTGCTAAAATTGTTCCAACAGCTACTGTGTATATAGAAGATAATGCTACAGAAAATAAAGCAAAAGAAAGTTTACAGAAATTTAATTACATACATTTTGCTACACATGGAGTATTAGATTATACAGACTTTAATGAATCGTTTTTATTATTTGCTCCTGATGCACAAAATGCAAGTGATGGTAAATTAACTATTAAAGAAATAAATGGTTTAAGTAAACAAACAAATAGCATGGTAGTTTTATCTGCTTGCGAAACTGCTGTTACTAAAGAAGAAGTAAAAGGTTGGTATATTTCTCCTGCTAATGCATTTTTAACTAATAGGGTAGATGCAGTTTTAGGCAGTTTATGGAAAGTGCCAGACGAAACAACTAATTTGCTTTTACAAGAATTTTATAAAAATATAGAACAGAAAAAAATGACTAAGGTAGAAGCTCTACGTCATGCACAAGCTACAGTTAGTCAAAATCCACAATACAGTCATCCTTTTTATTGGAGTGCATTTGTATTGTATGGCGAATGGAGATAATATTTTTTCTGGTAAATTATTTTTTATTGATTAATGGTTTTTCTATCATCAAATAAAAAATACTACATGCTATTAAAACTAATGGTAGTACAATTAAACCTTGTATTACTATATCTTGATAATAATTAAACTGAAGTAAAGAAGTACTAATATGCTCCATGATGAATGCTATTAGTGCATAATGAATTAAATAAATGGTATAGCACATACCACCAATAGCCATCATTATTTTTTTGGTAAATATTTTATTTAAAAAAATGCCTTTAAATACACTGGTAAATAATAAAACATATCCCAAAAGCTCTAAACATATTTTGTAAAAAATAGTATATCCTGCAAAATAAATAATCAATAAATAACCAATAATTCCTAATACATCCCAAGCATAATTTTTCTTTTGAAGGATAGAAAACTTGTTTAAAAAAATATCAGCAAATAAAATACCCAATAAAAAAACAGGAAAGTAAGGTACTATAGAATATTGTAAATGTGCTGCTATAAAAAAATCTTCAAACACAATATAAATAATTGCTGTTGTAAATATGGCTAATACAATTATAAGTCTTCTGTAAAAAATATTTTTTATGGTAAAAACTTTTATTAGCAATGGAAGTAATAAGTAAAATTGTATTTCTATTTCTAATGTCCATGCTACAGGGTTTATAGTACTTCTTCTATCATAAATGATATTATGACCATAAAATACACTACTAAAAAAATGAGGTAATTCATCTTTCCAAAATTCGCCTTGAATTAAAATTCTAAAAAGCAACAATATTACTAAAACCAATAAGTAAGGAATTTCTAGTCGTTTTATTCTTCTTGCATAATATTTTTTAAGACTTACTGTTTCATCATTTTTTAAAAGATGATTTATGAACGGTATAGATAAAATAAATGCACTAATACAAAAAAATATTCTTACACCAAAACCACCCAACTCTAAAAAAAGTGCTGTTGGGTTGCTATAAACAAAATCTGTTTCGTAAGGGCTTAATTTTATTAGCTGTAAATTAAAATGACTAAGTACTACAGCCACAATAGCTATAAAGCGTAATCCATCTATTTCTTTAATAATGGCTCTATGCGTTTCTTTTCTTAAAAAAAGATGCATGAAATTTTTCATGGCTATAAAAATAATATTAATTCTAATGTATTGCTATAAAAGCTTAATCAGTAATTTTTGTAGAAAAATGTAATCATTTTTGCCGTTTAATTATTTTTAACTTAAAATTTCTAAAGGTTTCAAGGTTTATATTATTTTTGTTTTCAATGAAGCAATTTATAACTCTTATAGCATGTTGCACTTTTGGTGTAGCATTTTCTCAACAGACTACAGAAAAATGGGATTTAAGAAAAATGGTAGATTATGCCATGAAAAATAATATTTCTGTAAAGCAAACAGCCATTCAAGCAAGAATAGCAGCTATACAACATCAAGCAAATAAATTAGCTGTATATCCAACTGCTAATTTAAGTTCTGGTATAGGTATGCAATTTGGTCGTTCTGTAGATCCTACAACAAACCAGTTTACTACAACACAATTACTTTTTAATGATTTTAATTTAAGCTCAGGAATTACAGTATATAATTGGGGAAGATTAAAAAATAATATTGCATCATCTAACTTTGCTTCACAAGCAGCAATAGCAGATATAGAAAGAGCAGCCAATGATATTGCTTTAAATGTGGCTACTTATTATTTAGCAGTATTAAGTAGTAAACAACAAATAGAAATTGCACAAACACAAATTGAATCTACAGCAGAGCAATTAATTAATACAAGAAAAAAAGTTACTGCAGGTTCTTTACCAGAATTAAATGCAGCAGAATTAGAAGCAAGACTTGCATCGGATAGTATTAATTATTTTAATGCTACCAGTAATTACGATCAAAATATTTTAAACCTAAAAGCCTTACTAAATATTGGTTTAGCAACACCTTTTGATATTGAAACACCTACTTTAGATAAAATTCCTTTAGAGCCATTAGCAGAGTTAGAACCTGCTGTGGTATTACAACAAGCATTAAATACTTTACCTCAACAAAAAGTAGCTAACCTTAGATATAAAAGTGCTACTTATGCTGTAAAAGCTGCTAAAGGAGGTATGTATCCAACAATTACTTTTGGTGGTGGTTTAGGTACCAATTTTGCCAATAGTGCCAATAAAATAAAAAATGTAATTATTGGTGCAGGTGCACCAACAAGTAGTTATGTAACTGTAGGTGGTACAAATTATTTAGTGTATCAACCAAGTATTCAAATTACACAAGGCAAAAAATCTTTTAGTGAAATGTGGGATGGATATGGTGTACAATTAAATAATAATTTTCGTCAAAATTTTGGCTTTCAAATAAATGTACCTCTTTTTAATAATGGTAGTGCAAAATTAAATTATGAAAATAGTAAGTTGCAATTACAACAAGCAGCATTAGCTATAGACCAATCTAAACTTAAATTAGAACAAGATATTTATTTAGCCCATAATAATGCTGTAGCTGCTTTACAAAGATTTAATGCAAGCCAAAAAACTGTAGAAACTGCAGAGCGTTCTTACGACTATGCAAAGAAAAGATACGAAGTAGGGTTAATTACTACTTTAGATTTAATTACTAATCAAAATAATTTATTACAAGCTAAATTAACCAGATTAAATAATCATTTTGATTATGTATTTAGAATGAAATTGCTAGAATTTTATAAAGGACAAGGCTTAAAATTATAATTTAATAAACAAAGATTTATGAGTAAGAAATTGAAATGGATTATAGTGAGTTTAATTACAGTTATTATATTATTAATTGTATTAAAGAAAATGGGTGTATTGGGTAAAGAAGAAGGTATGAAAGTTTCTGTAGAAAAAGTAATGAAACGTACAATTACAGAAACAGTAACTGCTAGTGGTAAAATTTCGCCAGAAGTAGAAGTAAAAGTTAGCCCTGATATTAGTGGAGAAATTGTAGATCTTACAGTAGAAGAAGGAGATACAGTAAGAAGAGGACAAGTAGTAGCAAAAATTTATGCAGATATTTATGCAAGTCAAAGAGACCAAGCAGCTGCAGGAGTAGATCAAAGCAAAGCTGCAGAATCTAATGCTACTGCTGCATTAGCAGCTTTAGATGCTACACTAAACCAAGCTAAAGCTAATTATGAAAGACAAAAAAAATTATACCAAGAAAAAGTAATTTCTCTTGCAGAGTTTGAACAAGCAGAACAAGCTTATAAAACTGCACAAGCAAATTATAATGCAGCAAAAGAAGGTTTAAAAGGTAATATTGCTAATA
>CAUJDL010000076.1 GCA_963169635.1 Bacteroidota bacterium | reverse complement strand
AGTTACTGTTGTTTGTGCTTTTGTATGTATAGAAAGCACAGTTAAAAAAGCTACTAATAGTAGTAGTAATTTTCTCATGGCAATAAGTTTTAGAGAGTAAATTTAAGGGAATTATTAATCAATTAGTTAGTATTTTGAAATATAAATAATAAAAATTTAAAAATTAACTTAGTTACATTAAGGAAATAGGCAATGCAACACTAATTTTGCTTAAAAGGATTTATTGATGAAAAAATTAAGTGAATTAAGTATTGGACAAAAAGCTATTATTCATTCTTTTGAACAAAAAGAGTTATATATAAAACTTATGGAAATGGGTTGTGTACCTGGCGAAGAAGTAAAAGTAGAACAAGTTGCCCCTTTAGGAGATCCAATTTCTATTAATGTTGCAGGCTATTCATTAAGTTTAAGACTAAGTGAAGCTGAAGAAATTTTTGTAGAAGAATTATTAATACAATAAGACAAATTGTATTAATTCTATTATTGATTAAACTTTATACATGAACATTGGTTTATATTTTGGCTCTTTTAATCCAGTGCATATTGGTCATTTACTTATTGCAAGTTTTATTGCAGATAGTAAATTAGTAGATAAGGTTTGGTTTATGGTTTCTCCTCAAAATCCTTTAAAGCCCTCTCATAGTTTACTGAACGAATATGATAGATTACATTTAGTTAATAAAGCAATTGAAAACGATACAAGATTTAAAGCTGTAGATATAGAGTTTAGACTTCCTAAACCTTCTTATACTATTGATACCTTAACTTATCTTACAGAAAAATATCCTACTTATCAATTTTATATAATTATTGGTGGAGATAGTTATATGAATTTGCCTAAATGGAAAAACTATTCTATACTTTCTTCAAGATATCAGTTTATTGTATATAACAGACCACATATACAATTACCATTACCACTTCCTAAAAATTTTCATGTAATAGATGCTCCATTATTGCAAATTTCATCTACCGATATTAGGCAAAGAATAAAAGATAAAAAAAGCATCCTATATATGATGCCTGAAACTGTGAGAGCAGAAATTGAAAATAATGGTTATTATAAATAAATATCGCCTTTACTTCTTTTTACTTCTGCTACATATTCTTTAATTTCTTGTTCTTTATCTTTTTTACAAATTAGTAATACATCATTGGTATCTACAATAATACAATCATCTAACCCTTGTAGTACTACTAATTTATTTTGAGGTGTATTTACCAAACATTTAGTTGCATCTATAATAATTGTATTATCTCCTGCAACAGCATTGCCTAAATAATCTTTTTCCATATTTTCATAAGCACTGTTCCAAGTGCCTAAATCGCTCCAACCAAAAGAAGATGGTAAAATATATACATTTTCAGCCTTTTCCATAATAGCAAAGTCTATAGAAATATTTGTACACAAAGGATATATTCTGTTGATAGCATTTTTTTCTTCTTCGGTATTAAGGTTTGCTAATTCATTATCAAATAACTCATACATTTCTGGTTGAAAAAGTTCGAATGCTTTAATTACATTTTTTACTTGCCAAACAAAAATTCCTGCATTCCATAAAAAATCGCCACTCGATAAAAAAGTTTTAGCTAATTCTAAATTTGGTTTTTCGGTAAATGTTTTTACTTTATAAATTCCATCTGCAACACTCATAGCTTCGTGTTGTATATATCCATAACCTGTATTAGGATAAGTTGGTGTAATACCTAATGTTACTAATGCTTTTACATAAGTAACAAAGTTTAAAGATTTTAAACAGCTTTCTTTAAATGCTTCTGTATCTAAAATTATATGATCGCTTGGTGCTACAATTAATGCAGCTTCAGGGTCTTTTTGTAAAAGTTTAAATGAAATATAAGCTATACAAGGAGCTGTATTTTTTCTGCTAGGTTCTGTTAAAACATTTGCTGGGCTTACATTGGGTAATTGCTCTGCTACTAAATCTGCATAATCTTCTGATGTTACAATGTAAATATTTTCTTCGGGTATAAATGTTGCAAATCTTTCAAATGTCCATTGAATTAATGATTTGCCAGTATTTAAAATATCTAAAAATTGTTTGGGCTTTGCTGTTCTGCTTTTAGGCCAAAATCTGCTACCAATACCACCAGCCATAATGGCTACATAATGATGTTTGTTCATATAACTTACAATTCTGGTTGCAAAGAAAGTACTTTTTAAACAATACCTTCTTTTATAAGGTCATGGATATGTAAAACTCCTAAATATTGGTTATTTTCTGTAACTAAAATATGAGAAATATTATGCTCTCTTAATATTTCCATTGCCTGAACTGCCATAATATCTGGAGAAATAGTTTTAGGATTTTTTGTAGCTATTTCTTGAGCAGTCAGCTGCATAAAGTTTTCATTTTTTTCTAACATTCTTCTTAAATCACCATCTGTTATTATACCAATTAATTCATTTTGATTATTTAAAACCGCTGTTACACCTAATCTTTTTTGGGTTATTTCTAAAATTATTTCTTTTAAAGTAGCTGTATTTGTTACTTGTGGTTTTTCATTGTTTTTATATAAATCATCTACTCTTAAATATAGTCTTTTTCCTAAGTTGCCTCCTGGATGATATTTAGCAAAATCCTTTCCTGTAAAGCCTTTTAAATTCATTAATGCAACAGCTAAAGCATCTCCCATTACCATTTGTGCTGTAGTGCTACTTGTTGGTGCTAAGTTATTAGGACAAGCTTCTTTACTTACTGTAGTATTTAAAATAAAATTGCTTGATAGAGCTAAATAACTTTGTGTATTACCAACTATTGCTATTAATGTGTTGCCAAAGTTTTTAATAAGAGGTACTAAAACTTTTATTTCTGGGCTTTCGCCACTTTTACTAATAATAATTACAATATCATTTTCTTGTACCATGCCTAAATCGCCATGAATAGCATCTGCAGCATGCATAAATAAAGATGGTGTACCTGTAGAGTTAAAAGTTGCAGCTATTTTTTGAGCTATGATAGCACTTTTTCCAACACCAGTTACTACTACTCTTCCTTTGGTAGTATGAATTGTTGTTACAGCATTTTCAAAATCTTTATTGATGAAGTTTTTTAAACCAATAATAGATGCTGCCTCTAACTCTATTGTATGTAAGGCTGCTTGTACAATATGGGTTACACTCATAAAAGCAAAGGTAAAGTATAGGATACAAAAACTATTAACTAATTAGTAATTGAGCTTGACTTATTTTCTACCACAAATAAATTAAAATGTAAAGTATTAATTCACTTTAAATATTTATTGTACTAGTACTTTAGTTCAAAAAACAGCAATAAACTTTTAGTATTTTTAAATGGATAATTCTTTAAATCCTGTTCTTGATACTGGTAAGCTATGATTATTATTTAAAATTAATTTATCTCTACTAAACCCTTTTATATGTATTTTATTAACTACATAAGATTTATGAATTCTTACAAAACTATCACCAATTTCGGGTAGTATAGATTTTAAAGTTCTTGCAGTTACAATTACTTCATTTTGTATATTAAATTTACTATAGGGTCCATCGCCTTCAATAAAATATATTTCAGATAAATTAACTATTCTGGTTAATCCATGTTGTTTAATATGAAAAGTAGATTCTTTTAAAATATTATCTTTAGTAACTCTGTTTAAACATTCTTTTAAATCGTCTTCCTGTATTGGTTTTATTAAATAATCATACAATCTATTTCTTAAAGCCTTTAAAATATATTCAGAATAATCAGTAATAAAAATAACTTTAGATGTAGAAGGAATAGCAGTAAGTAAATCAAAAGCTGATATACCTCTTAAATTAACATCTAAAAAAATTATATGAAAATTACTTTGTTTTAATTGCTCTTTTGCTTCTTCAAAAGAATTAGCAAAACTGATAGTTTCTATATATGCCCAAAAATATTTTTCTAATAAAATAGATAATGATAATCTTCCGCTCACTTCATCATCAACAATCAGAATTCTATACTTCATGATTTATAGGTTAGTAATAGCTAAAGCTATTCATGCTTTTATAACTTAAAAATTGCATTTATTAAAATTACAATATTTTTATTATATGACTGTTTTATCTTAAATGGAAGCTTAATAATAAGTAAAAACTTTATTTAATAAACTTTGAAGTATTGAAAGAAAATAAAATTTAATTTTAAAGTAGATATAATTATTAGCAAATTGTGTAAATAGGGGGATGTTTACACAACAACAAAAACCCACGAAATTCGTGGGTTTTATTATTTTAATTTAAACAATCATATCATTTTATCGCTCACAAAAATATCATTTATCGCTCAAAAATTAATAAAAATGAGCTAATAATTTAAAATGATTGAGCGATAAAAATTTTTATAGTTCTTAAAATAATATTTTAAAAAATATTTTTTATGAGCTTTTTAAATAGATAATAGATTTAACTTTTTAAGCAGAAAAACAAAAACCCACGAAATTCGTGGGTTTTATTATAAAGAGAGTGGTGTGGGCCGGGATCGAACCGGCGACACAAGGATTTTCAGTCCTTTGCTCTACCGACTGAGCTACCGCACCTTTTCATCCTTTGGGGCTGCAAATATAATGGCTATTCATAATTTGCAAAAAGTTTTTCTGAAATGTTTTATTTATAGTATAATTCCTAAACTATTCAATAGAGTTAAATTATACTACTTATACATAAAACTTGTATTTATAAATTTAAATTATCTAAATATTTTAAAGCAAAAATTGGTTGCATAAACAACTTTCTATACATTTGGTTTTTAAAAACATATTGTTATGCAAGATGCATTTATAGTAGCAGGTTTTAGAACAGCTGTAGCAAAAAGTAAAAAAGGGGGCTTTCGTTTTTATCGTCCAGACGATTTAGCTGTAGAAGTAATTAAAGGTTTAGTAGCTACCCTACCTCAATTAGATTATACAAGAATAGATGATGTAATTGTAGGTAATGCAGTACCAGAGGCTGAACAAGGTTTACAATTTGGTAGAATGATTGCTGCAAAAGCTTTAGGTATTGAAGTACCAGGTATTACAATTAATCGCTATTGTGCAAGTGGATTAGAAAGTATTGCTATGGCAACTGCTAAAATAAGAACAGGCATGGCAGAATGTATTATTGCAGGTGGAACAGAAAGTATGAGCTTAGTACCTACTGCAGGATGGAAAACTGTTCCTTCTTACCAAATAGCTAAAGACGACCCAGATTATTATTTAAGTATGGGACTTACTGCTGAGGCTGTAGCTAAAGAGTTTAAAGTAAGTCGTGAGGAGCAAGATGAGTTTGCTTATCACTCTCATAGAAAAGCTGCAATTGCAATTAATGAAGGCTATTTTAAATCTGGTATTTTACCTATTAATGTAGAGGAAACTTATATTAACGAAAAGGGTAAAAAAGCAGTAAAAAACTATGTAGTAGATACTGATGAGGGCTTACGTGCAGAAACAACTATTGAAGGTTTAGCAAAATTAAAACCTGCATTTGCTCAAGGTGGTACAGTTACTGCTGGCAATAGCTCTCAAACAAGTGATGGTGCCTCTTTTGTTATTGTAATGAGCGAAAAAATGGTAAAAGAATTAAACATACAACCTATTGGCAGATTAGTAAATTGTGCAAGTGCTGGTGTGCATCCTAGAATTATGGGTGTAGGACCAATTGCTGCTGTACCAAAGGTTTTAAAGCAAGCAGGTATGCAATTACAAGATATTGATTTAATAGAATTAAACGAAGCATTTGCATCGCAAAGTGTTGCTGTAATTAGAGAGTTGGGTTTAAATAAAGATATTGTAAATATTAATGGTGGTGCAATTGCTTTAGGTCATCCATTAGGTTGTACTGGCTCTAAACTTACTGTACAAATTTTAAATGATATGAAACGTTTAAATAAAAAGTATGGTATTGTAACTGCATGTGTTGGTGGTGGACAAGGTATTGCAGGAATTATAGAAAACTTATAATATTTATTTAGCAAGCTTTGGCAACTTATAAGTAATAATACCTATTAATGGTAAAAATGCACATACGTGATACACAAATGTAATACTTGTAGCATCTGCTAATACACCTAATAAAGCAGATGCTAAACCTCCCATACCAAAAGCAAAACCAAAAAATAAACCTGAAATCATTCCTATTTTACCAGGCATTAATTCTTGTGCATAAACAATAATTGCAGGAAATGCAGAGGACATAATAAACCCTATAATAATACTTAATACTACTGTACCAAATAAACTTACATAAGGTAATAATAATGTAAATGGTGCTACACCAAGTATAGAAAACCATATCACATATTTTCTTCCATATTTATCGCCTAAAGGACCACCAAAATAAGTACCTAATGCCGATGCTGCTAAAAATACAAATAATAATAGTTGAGAGTGCTGAATACTTACATGAAATTTTTCTATCAAATAAAAAGTATAATAACTACCTAAGCTGGCTAAATAAAAATATTTAGAAAAAATAAGTACTAATAAAATAATGATAGAAGTACTTACTTGTTTTTTAGTTAAATGTGTATGATATAATACTTTTTTTACTGTATTTTTTTGAATAGATAATTGTAATAAATGTGGCTTTGCCCACTTACCAATATGGTATAAAATGATGATTGCTATTAATGCTAAAATTCCAAAATATACTGCATGGCTTCTGCCATATTGTACTACTACTATTGCTGCTAATAAAGGTCCTAAAGCAGAACCTGCATTGCCACCTACTTGAAAAATAGATTGTGCTAAACCACGTTTGCCACCTGATGCTAAGTAAGCAATTTTTGAAGACTCAGGATGAAAAATTGATGAGCCAACACCTATTAATGCTACTGCAATTAATACTAATGCAAAACTATTAGCAAACGATATGGCAATTAAACCAATTAATGTAACACCCATACCTATTGCTAATGAAAATGGTTGTGGCTTTTTATCTGTATAAATACCTACTAAAGGTTGTAATATACTTGCAGTTAATTGAAATGTAAGTTGTATTAAACCTATTTGTGCAAAGTTGAGTGCAAACGAATGTTTTAATAATGGAAAAATAGAAGGTATTAATGATTGAATAGTATCATTAAGCATGTGAGAAAAACTTATACTAAACAAAATACTATAAACAGTAATTTGCTGTACATCTGTAGTAATTTCTTTTGTTGCTGATGACGATGACATAAAGGGAGCAAATGTATAATAATTTATAGTGGAACTTTTTTATTATACATAAATGATAAACTGTAAAATTTATAAACTAAAGTTGATGGGCTGCCTGATTGAAGTGAAAAGCCCACAGCAAACGTAGTGCAGCGAGGACTTGTAACGTAAAGCAGGAACTGTTGTTGATAGATTAACTAAAAACTAATAGCCCCTTTTTTATCATTCTATAACTTTACATTAAATTGCACTCGTTGTACATACAAAATTTTTTATGAAAACAATTTTAGTTACTGGTGGTTGTGGTTACATTGGCTCTCATACAATTGTAGATTTAATTGAGCATGGATTTAATGTAATTTCTATAGACGATAACTCTCGATCTACTGATATTGCTCTTAGTGGCATTGAAAAAATTACAGGCAAAAAAATTAAAAATTATAAAGTAGATTTAAAAGATTATAACGATACCCGTGCAGTATTTCAAGAAAATAATGACATAACAGGTATTATACATTTTGCTGCCTATAAAGCTGTTGGCGAAAGTGTAGAACAGCCTTTAAGCTATTATGAAAATAATATGTTTGGGCTTATTAATCTTTTAAAATGTGTTGAAGAATTTTCGGTAGCACATTTTGTATTTTCATCTTCGTGTACTGTGTATGGCAATCCAGATAGCATACCTGTTACAGAAAACTCTGCTATTAAAGAAGCTGAAAGTCCTTATGGTGCAACAAAACAAATGGGCGAAAGAATTATAAAAGACTTTGCTCATGTGGTTAAAAAAACATCTAATATTTTATTAAGATATTTTAATCCTGTTGGTGCACACCCTACAAGTTTTATTGGAGAGTTGCCAATTGGTAAACCCATGAATTTGGTTCCTGCTATTACACAAACTGCTATTGGTAAATTACCAAAAATGTTTGTACATGGCAATGATTATACTACAAGAGATGGCTCTTGTGTAAGAGATTATATACATGTTTGCGATATTGCACATGCCCATACTTTGGGTTTGCAATATTTAATTGCAAGAAAAAATAAAACACAATGCGATGTATTTAATTTAGGTACTGGCAATGGTGTTACTGTTTTAGAAGCTATTAAAACTTTTGAAAAAGTAAGTGGCCAAAAATTAAATTATGCAATTGGTCCAAGACGTGCTGGTGATGTAGTTGCTATTTATGCAAATAATGAATTGGCTGTACAACAACTTGGCTGGAAAATAAAATATAATTTAGATGCAATGATGAAAACTGCCTGGGATTGGGAATTAAAATTAAAAGAAGCAGAAGATTTATTAAAGCAACAAAGTTTATTAAACTAAACTTTAAGTTGTGTGTTGATAGATGGGTGTTTTAATATCGTGATAAAATAAAAATTGCCATTTTTCTTGTTGTCCTTGTTGCCACCATTGTTGTCTTAACTCCATACTTTTTTTACCATCAAAATCGTATTTAGCTACAAATTTATTTTTCATTTGTTTTAGTTGTGGTGCATCATCTGCTCCAAAAAAAATGGTTTCATTATTTTCTTTAATAGTAAATACTTGATGATAGGGGCTATGTGCATTGGTAATTTGATAGTGTATATAATTATCTATACTTCCATTGCCCTCTAACCATTGTACTTGAGGGTGATGGTATAATGCAGCAAACTCATCTGTAATATAAGATGGATAACCTGTATCCATTGCAAAAGAAAATTCTTGTTTTTGTACATAGTAAGTAGCATTAGGAAATGCTAAACTATAATGACCAATATTGTTTCTAAAACTTATACCTCCTGCATGGTCTTTATGTAAATGACTGATTAAAACTTTTGTTATTTGAGAAGGGTTAATTCCCTGTGATTTTAAATTAAAATAAATCTGTGGTTCGTTTTGTATTTGAAAGCCTAAGCCAGTATCTAATAATAAAATATCTTGATTGGTAATAATACAAAATGGTTGTACTTCTACTAACAAACTACCAATAGGGCGTTGTTGTAAATCGTCTTTATCTAAATTAAACGGAACAAAAATTTTTGTTTTATCTATGGTAAATGCACCTTCTGAAAGTGGTAAAATTTTCATAGCATAAAATTAGTATTGTTTTGCTATTGACTAAGTTCCTTAATATCTTGCATTATACGTTTTGCAATATTATCTGCAGTAGTTTCAAAATTACTTTCGCTGTAAATACGAATAATTGGCTCGGTATTACTTGTTCGTAAATGAACCCAATCTTTATCAAACTCTATTTTTAAACCATCTTCTGTATTGATAGGATGTTTTTTATATTTCTTTTTTATTTCTTCAAAAATTTTATTTACATCTACTCCGTTGGTTAAATCAATTTTATTTTTACTGATAAAATAATCAGGATAAGTATTTCTTAATTGTCTAACACTTTTTTTCTCTTTCGCTAAATGAGTTAAAAATAAAGCAATACCAATTAAAGCATCTCTACCATAATGTAAATCTGGTACAATAATTCCACCATTTCCTTCTCCACCAATTACAGCATTTACTTCTTTCATTTTTGTTACAACATTTACTTCACCAACAGCACTAGGATAATAAGAGCCTCCTTGTTTTTCAGTAATATCTCTTAAAGCTCTGGTGCTACTCATATTACTTACAGTATTACCTTTTTTATGTTGTAATATATAATCTGCAACTGCAACTAAAGTATATTCTTCACCAAATAAAGTACCATCTTCACAAACAAAGCAAAGTCTATCTACATCAGGATCTACAGCAATACCTACATGTGCATTTTGTTTTACTACAGTATTACATAATTCTGAAAGATGTTGAGGTAATGGCTCTGGATTATGAGCAAAATTGCCTGTTATTTCTTCATTTAAAACTACAATATCTTTAGCAGCTACACCTAATGCTTTTAATAATGCAGGTACAGCAAATGCACCACTACTATTAATTGCATCTACCACAATTTTAAATTTTGCTTTTTTAATTGCAGCAACATCTACAAGTGGGTAATTGATAATAGCATCTATATGTTGTTGCAAAGCATTATCATCTAATATTAGTTTACCTAATTTATCTACAGTAGTAAAGTTGTATAAATTATTGGCAGCAATATTTAATATTGTAGTACCATCTGCAGCACTAATAAATTCTCCTTTATTATTTAATAGTTTTAAAGCATTCCACTCTTTAGGGTTATGGCTTGCAGTAATAATAATACCACCATTTGCCTGATGAAAAACTACAGCCATTTCTACAGTTGGTGTAGTACTTAAATCTACATCAATTACATCTATACCTAAAGCTATTAAAGTATTAGTTACAAGGTTTTTTACCATTGAACCACTAATTCTTCCATCTCTACCAATTACAACTTTTACATTTTTATTATCTTGTTGTAATAACCAAGTGCCATAAGCTGCAGAAAAACGAACAATATCTAAAGGGCTTAAAGTTTCTTCAGGTTTTCCGCCAATTGTTCCTCTAATTCCAGAAATACTTTTTATTAATGCCATTAAAGCTAAATATTAGGGCAGCAAACATAAGAATTTTGTTGTCATAAAAAAGTGAAGAATTTAATTAACGATTGATTTTACTGATTACCCAAATGAAAATATGATAATTACTGCATCTTTGCATTAATAATTAGTTATGGGAAAAGAAGCTTGGTATAAAGATTGGTTTGCATCTCCATATTATCATCAATTATATCAATATAGAGATGATACAGAAGCATTTAATTTTATAAATACTTTAATTAACTATTTAAAACCACCACCACAAAGTTTAATGTTAGATGTAGCTTGTGGTAAAGGAAGACATAGTATTGCTTTGGCAGAAATGGATTTTCAGGTTACTGGTATCGATTTATCATTGCCATCTATTGAAGAAGCCAAAAAAAGTGAAACAGAAAATCTGCATTTTTTTCAGCATGATATGCGTTTGCCTTTTTGGATAAATTATTTTGATTATGCTTTTAATTTTTTTACCAGTTTTGGATATTTTAAAACTAAAAGAGAGCATGATAATGCAATAAGAACTATTGCTAATAGTATAAAAAGAAATGGCACTTTAGTAATTGATTATTTAAATGTACACTATGCAGAAGATACTATGCAAGATGCTACCATTACTAAAGTTGATGATACTGAATTTCATATTACTCGTTGGTACGATGAAACACATTTTTATAAGCAAATACAAGTATTAGATAAAAACTCTTTTGCACCTAAACATTTATTTACAGAAAAAATTGCTAAATTTTCTTTAGGCGATTTTGCTGAAATGCTTTCTTATCAGCACTTACAAGTACAAGAAATTTTTGGCGACTATCAATTAAATAGTTTTGATATTAAAACTTCTCCCAGATTAATTATTGTAGCTAAAAAAGCAGAAAGATAAAATTTAAGGTGTAGGTTTTTTATTATTTAATAGCATATATCTTGCTGTTTCATAAAAAGCATCTGTTATAAAACGCATTTGTTTTTTTATACTATCATTTTTAACTACTTGATTATTTGTAAGACTTACAAAGTTTTCTACCTGATTATCTTTCATTTGATAGTTATAAAAATATTTTTTATTTAATGCACCAATTACTTTAGCAGATTCATCAATAATAAAAGCATAATCATTATCATCATCTTTTAGTTTAAACAAATTTCTACCTAAAGTAGTATTGGTATAATTAATATTACACAAGTAAGCAATAGAAGGCAATACATCCATTTGAGAAGCAGGTAAATTATAAGTTGCAGGTTTTAAAATAGCTGGTGCATAAAATAATAATGGCACATGCATATTGGTTAAGCCTTGTGTAGTAAATGCTTGAGGCAAAATATTTCCTGCATCGCCTCTTATACCATGATCGCCTATAAAAACAAACAATGTATTAT
>CAUJDL010000075.1 GCA_963169635.1 Bacteroidota bacterium | reverse complement strand
CCTAGTGCAGATGGTGCATTAACAGCTCTTACATCTTCTTTTTGTATAGATATTCTTGGTTTAAACAGAAACAAACAATTAGATGAACAAAAGAAAAAAAGAGTTAGAATTTCTGTACATATTGTTTTTACAATTATCTTTTTTCTTTGTGTAATTTTATTTAAGTGGATAAATGATAAATCAATTATAGATGTAATTTTAAAAGTTGCAGGTTATACTTATGGTCCTTTATTAGGTTTATTTGCTTTTGGTATTTTTACTAAAAGAAGTATTAACGATAAACTTTCTTTACTTGTTTGTATTATATCGCCAATATTGGTTTTAGGTTTTGATATTTTAAATAATCCAGAATGGTTTATTGGCAAAATGAATTTATCAGGTGCATTGGCTACATCTTTACAAAATATTTCTACCAACCTGTTTCATGGTTTTAAAATAGGTATAGAGTTACTTATACTTAATGGCTTATTAACTTTTATTGGGCTTTGGTTTATTTCTACACCTGCTAACAAAAAAATTGTAGATGCTTAATCTAATGGTGTTCTTAATGTAATTGAAATTCTGTTCCATGCATTAATTGTAACAATAGTCATTATTACAGCAGCTAATTCTTTTTCTGTTAAATGCTTTGCAGCTTCGTTATAAACATCATCTGGCACATAACCATTTGTAATAAATGTCATAGCTTCTGTTAATGCTAAAGTAGCTCTTTCTTTATCTGTAAAAAGAGTTGTTTCTCTCCATGCATCTAATAAAAATAATCGTTGTGTAGTTTCTCCTTGTTGTAGTGCATCTCTTACATGCATATTAATACAATAAGCACAACCATTCATTTGCGATGCTCTTGTTTTAATTAGTTCATATATTTTTTTATCTAACCCTGATTGTGCTATATATTTTTCTAAACCTAACATTGCTTCCATTGCTTTAGCATCTGCTTTAGCTAAATTTATTCTATTCATCATCTTATATTTTTATTATTGAAAAATTATTTTACTGTACGAATGTAGTATTAATTTACTTGCATGTTTAGGTATTTACATGAACAGAATTTAAAGTACTTTTCTTTTGTCAGAGAATTGTAAAAAAATATTAATACTTATAAACTTCATTAAATAAATAATTACTTTGACAAATTATTTGACCTATAAATTTTTCTGTTGTAAAGTTTTTGCTAATTAGTAAAATATGAACAAGCTTTGGTTGAACATATCTTTTCTTTACCTTTTTATTATTGCAGTATTAGGCATTACTTTACGCTTAATGGGCTTAGTTCCTTTAGATTTTAATTTTGCTTATTTAGTACATACACACTCTCATGTTGCATTTTTAGGATGGTTGTATAATATTTTATTTGTGATACTTATTTATATTTATCTGTTACCATCTGCCAGTAATAAAAAAATTTATCATCATTTATTTTGGATAACACAAATTGCCAACTTGGGTATGTTATTAAGTTATCCTATTCAAGGATATGGATTGTTTTCAATAGCTTCATCTACATTACATATTGTATGTTCGTGGTTTTTTGTATTTATTTTTTTAAGAGATGCTAAAAGAAATTTCAACAATTCTACAAAAGGTAAATTATCATTTAGCTTTATAAAAGCTGCATTGTTTTTTATGGTGCTATCTTCTTTTGCACCTTTTAGTATGCCTATTGTAAGTAAATTGGCTGGTGCAGGTAGTAATTTATATTACAACACTATTTACTTTTATTTGCATTTTCAATACAATGGTTGGTTTACGTTTGCTGTATTAGGTTTATTTTTTAAAATTTTAGAACAAAAGCAAATTAATTTTCAACAACAACATGCAGTAATATTTTTTAGGTTAATGTTCATTGCTTGTATTCCTGCTTATTTTCTTTCTACATTATGGTCTAAGCCTGTACAAAGTATTTATATCATTTCTTTTATAGCTGCATTGATACAACTTATTGCATTTACTTATTTTATAAAAATAATTACTGTTATAAAACAACCTTTTAAAAATAGTGTACATAAATGGGTACTATTTTTATGTTGCTTTGCTTTAGTGTGTTTTGGTATAAAAAATATTTTACAGTTTTTAGGAGCTTTTCCAAGTATTGCTGATAATGCTTATGAAATTCATAATTTTATTATTGGTTATTTACACATCATTTTTATTGGAATTATTTCATTTTTCATCATTGCCTTTTTAATTGATAATAATGAAATGTATTTAAGTAAGCTATTGCAAATTGGCTTGTTTTTATTTGTTGTAGGATTTGTAAGTAGCGAAATTATTTTGTTTGCTCAGGCAATAATTATTTGGCTAAATAAAGTGGTATTTAATTATTATGCAGAAGCTATTTTTTATTTTAGCTTACCTATGGTTATTGGTATTGCATTAATTGTGTTAGATATATTTTTCTTTCAGTATAAAATATCATCAACAAAAAGTAAACAAACTATTTTTTACAACAAACCATTATCTGCAAAACTATAATAGCCTTCTTCACTAACAATAATATGGTCTAATAAATTTATATCTAAAAGATTGGCTGCTTGTTTTACTTTCTGAGTAATTTGTTTATCTGCATTGCTAGGTATTAAACTACCACTTGGATGGTTATGACATAAAACAATACTTACAGCCCCATGCGATAATGTATTTTTTATAATTACTCTAGGATCTACAATTGTGCTAGTAATTCCACCTTCACTAATAATTTCGTGATGTAAAATTTTGTGACTATTATTTAAGTACACAACTACAAAAACTTCTATAGGATGATATTGAAATTTAGCTTTTAAAAATGCAGCAATATCTGTAGATGATTTAATGGTTAGTTTAGATTTTTCTGTGCTATCTCTTCTAATACCTAATTCTAAAGCAGCTACAATTGTTACAGCTTTTGCTACGCCTAAACCTTTAATTTTAAGTTGTAAAATTTCTTTTACAGTTAGTTTACTAAGCTTAATTAAATCGTTATTATTTTTTTGTAATAATTCTTTGGCTAACTCTACAGCACTTTTATCTTTAGTGCCATTATTAATTAAAATAGCCAACAATTCAGAATTGCTTAATGCTTCTGTACCTTTTAAAATAAGCTTTTCTCTTGGTCGGTCGTCTTCATTCCATTCTTTAATTGCAGCCATAAAATTATTATTACAATAAAAAATGCATTACCCTTTATTAAGAAGTAATGCATTAAAGATAAATTGTTTTCTTTACTTTATTAATTAAGAGCATTCATAATTATACTAAATTCATCTGCATTTAAAGATGCACCACCTACTAAACCACCATCTACATCTGGTTGAGAAAATATTTCAACTGCATTATTACCTTTTACACTACCACCATATAAAATAGAAATTTGTTGAGCAATTTCATTTCCATATTTTTCTGCTAAAACATTTCTTATATGTTTGTGCATTTCTTGTGCTTGTTGGCTTGTAGCAGTTTTGCCTGTACCAATTGCCCATATTGGTTCATAAGCAATTACTACACTAAGAATTTGCTCATTAGTTAAATGAAATAAAGAGTCTTTTAATTGCTTTTCTACAAAACTATTTTGTGTATCAGCTTCACGAATTGATAATGCTTCGCCACAGCAAAATATAGGTTGCAATTGATGTTCTAAAGCAATATTTACTTTATCTGCAAGTACTTGGTTGGTTTCATAAAAATATTCTCTACGTTCACTATGTCCTATAATTACATAAGGTATTTGCATGCTTTGCAACATTTCTACACTTACTTCACCAGTATATGCACCACTTTTTTTAGTATAACAATTTTGTGCAGCAACAAATACATTAGCTTTAGACGCTAATTTTTCTTTTGCTAATAATAAGTAAGGAAAAGGTACTGCAATAATGCTTATTTTATCTGTTGTTAAATTTACCTGAGCAGTAGCTAATTTGTTTAATAAATCTTCTGCTTGAGATAGTGTACAATTCATTTTCCAGTTTGCGGCAGCAATTTTTTTTCTCATAAATAATTTTTTAAGATGATTATTTTAAAAGTGTTCAAAGATATATTTCAAAACCTTTACTTCAGCAGATGAAATTTGTTTTCCTTTAAATTGTTTCCAATTATTAATATCGTCTATCGCTTTATCAAATGTATATGTGTTGTTTTTATCAGTACCCCAAGAGAAATTATTTAATACTGTTGGTATAAATCCTACACCAAACACATTACAACATACACCAATATTGCTACCTGTATTAATAGCTGTGTTAATAGCAGTTCTTGAATAATCGCCCATTACAACACCACATTTTTTTCCTGCATTTACTTTTTGTTGTAGATAGTTATTCCAAAACATTACATCTCTTGCATTATTTTTTACATTACTATTACTTGTTCCTGCACCAATATTGCACCATTCTCCTAAAAAACTATCACCTAAATATCCATCATGTGCTTTATTGCTATAATCGCTAATAATTGCATTTTTAATTTCGCCACCAGCAGTTGCATGAATACCAATTGTTGTAGCACCATAAATTTTTGTTCCTGCTTTAATCACTGCATTTTCACACAAAGCAAAATGACCTCTAATAATACTACCTTCCATTATTTGTGCATTTTTACCAATATAAATAAACCCTGTAGATGCATTTAAAATACAATGTTCTACAGTTGCACCTTCTTCTATAAAAATATTTTCTTTATTAATTACTTGATTGGTGGTTGCAATTTTTTGAGATTGTCTGTTTTTGGTAATTAATAAAAATTGTGCTTGTATAGCTTGTTCATTTAGCTGAAAAAAATGAAAGGCTTTTTGTATTCTTTGTAAATTTTTATAGTTTATTTTTTGGGTAAATACCTCTTCAAATGTTGTAGAATTAAATGTATTTAATTGTATTGTTGCTTTACCTGCAATTATGCCAATATCATCAATAATGGCTTCTTGAGCATTTAGCGTATTAATTTTATTTATTAAATCTTCGTTGGGCAAAACTGAAGCATCTATAAAAATATGCTCATCGTTATTGGGTAAAGTATATAAAGGCTGTAAATATTGTTCAGTAATAATATATACAGGTTGCTGAAATAAAATTTGCCACCATTCCTTTATTTTAAGAATGCCAAGCCTTATATCGCCTATTGCCTTTGTTGTAGTAATAGGTTGTAGGCTTTGCCTGTATTGATTATCAAATAGTATAATTGCCATACTGTGGCAAGATAATTAAAAATATGGCTACTTAATTTAATCTGATATTTTCTATTAAAAAATGGGTTATTAATATTGAATTGAAGTATAAAAACTGTTGATAGTTAAAATTTTATCTTTTTATAACTGTTTTTTCCTTTTTCCAATTATTCATTTATGTTTGCTGTTATCTAAAAAAACAGAATCGATGAATTTTAAAAAAGCAAATAACATTACCGGTTGGCTAGTATTTTTAATTGCCAGTTTTGTATATATAACAACTGCAGAAGCAGGTGGCAGTTTATGGGATTGTGGTGAGTTTGTAAGTAGTTGTTTTAAATTGCAAATTCCGCATCCTCCTGGTGCACCTATGTTTGTATTATTAGGCAGATTTTTTATTATTCTTTTTGGTGATGACCCTCTTACTGCTGCTAAAGCTGTAAATGTAATGAGTGCATTAGCTAGTAGCTTTACAATTTTATTTTTATTCTGGACTATTACTCACTTTGCAAGAAGAATTGTACATACTGATATTACTAAAGCTTTAACAAGTACACAAATTTGGACTATTATGGGTGCTGGTACTGTTGGTGCTTTAGCTTATACTTTTAGTGATAGCTTTTGGTATAGTGCTGTAGAAGGTGAGGTTTATGCATTAAGTTCATTTTTTACTGCATTAGTATTTTGGGCTATTTTAAGATGGGAACATGCAGCAGACCAAAAAGGTGCTGATAAATGGATAGTATTTATCTTCTTTATGATGGGTTTATCTATTGGTGTACACTTATTAAACTTATTAACCATTCCTGCTATTGTAATGGTTTATTACATTCGTAAACGTGGCGACTTTAATTACAAAATCATTAAAAAATATTTTACATTATTTACCATTATTGGTGGTTCATTAGCTTTTGTTGGTGCATTAATTGTAGCTAATGGAGAAGCTGAAAGAGTGCCAATGGACCCAACAGTTGCAGGTTTAATTTTATTTGGTTCTTTAATAGCTATCTTTCTTTTAAGATTAGTAGAAAAATATGGTAAAGAGAAAAAAGAATATTATGGCGGTATGTATATATTCTTTATTCTAGGCTGTATTATTACAGGTGTAGTACAAGTAGGTGTAATACAATATACAGTTAAGTTAGCTGGTGCATTTGATAGATATTTTGTAAATGGTTTGGGCTTACCTTTCTTTAGTGGTTTTACTTTCTTCTTTATTTTATTAGCTGTATTAATTTGGTATGGTTTAAAAA
Source organism: Bacteroidota bacterium (assembly GCA_963169635.1). Taxonomy (GTDB): domain Bacteria; phylum Bacteroidota; class Bacteroidia; order Chitinophagales; family Chitinophagaceae; genus UBA1930. The sequence continues at coordinate 47,647 of CAUJDL010000075.1, read as the reverse complement.
TTGCTGCTAAAAAAGGATGGTATTATTTAAAACTAAGTTTATGGTGTGTAACATTTATGCTAATTGGTTATAGCACTTATGTTACCACAATGATAAGAAGTAATGCAGACCCTGCAATAGATATGTATAATGTAGATAATCCTATGAGTTTAGTAGGTTATTTAGGTCGTGAACAGTATGGAGATTTTCCTTTATTATATGGACAAACATTTACTGCAAGACCTTATGATTCTAAAGAAACAGGTACTAAATATCAAAGAGGAAAAGATAAATACATAGAAATAGGCAAAGACTTTAAATATATTTATGCAGCAGAAGATAAAATGGTTTTTCCAAGATTATGGGATGCAAGTAATGACCAATATCATGCAGATTATTATGCCAACTTCTTAGATATTGGTAAAATGAATGATGGCACTTATGAAAGAAATCCTAATCAAGTAGATAATTTTAAATTCCTCATGGGATATCAGGTAAACTTTATGTACTTCAGATATTTTATGTGGAATTTTTCTGGTAAGCAAAATGATATTCAAGGTACATCTTCAGGAAATATTAGAGATGGAAATTGGATTACAGGAATTAGCTTTATTGATAATTTAATTTTAGGCGATCAAAGTAAAATGCCTGATAGCTTAAAAGAAAATAAAGCCAATAATAAATTATTTGCTCTACCATTTATTTTAGGAATGATTGGTTTAGTATATCATTTTAAAAGAAAGGGTGCAGATGGTTTAGTTAATATGTTACTCTTCTTCTTTACTGGCTTAGCTATTGTTGTTTATTTAAATCAAGCAGGTAATCAACCACGTGAACGTGATTATGCTTATGTAGGAAGCTTTTATGCTTTTGCTGTATGGATTGGTTTAGGTGTTTTACAAATTAAAGATTGGTTAAATAAAATAGTTAATCAAAAAGTTGCAGCAACATTAGCAACAGTTGTGTGTTTATTAGCTGTACCTGTATTAATGGCACAACAAGAGTGGGACGATCATGATAGAAGCAATAAAACTTTAGCAAGAGATTTAGCTAAAAACTATTTAGAAAGCTGCCCTCAAAATGCTATTTTATTTTGCTTTGGCGATAATGATACTTACCCATTATGGTATGCTCAAGAAGTAGAAGGAATAAGAAGAGATATTCGTGTAATTAACTTTAGTTTATTAGGTATTGATTGGTACATTAATCAATTAAGATATAAAGTAAATGAAAGTGCACCAATAGATGTAATTTGGAGTGCAGATCAAATTGAAGGAAGAAAAAGAGATTTTGTGCCTTATAAACCAAATCCTAAATTCCCAGATAATGCATATTATGATTTATATGATGTAATGAAAAATTATGTGGGTAGCGATAATCCATCTTTTATGGATAATTCAAGAGGCGAACCTTTAAATACTTTCCCTGTTAAAAAATTTGCTATACCTGTAAATAAAGCAGAAGTTATTGCTAATGGTTTAGTAAATGCTACAGACTCTGTATTAACAGAATTAAGATTCGATTTAAATAAAGACAGATTATTAAAAAATGATTTAGCTGTATTAAACATTATAGCTGCAAATCATTGGAAAAGACCAATATGTTTTACAAGTAATAGTCCATACCAAATTGGTTTAGGTTTTGAGAAAAATTTACGTATGGATGGTTTAACTTATAGATTAGTACCTGTATCAAGTGGCTTCGATGGGTTTAGTGCTCCTTTTGTAAATACAGATTGGGCATTTGATAAAATGATGAACAAATTTGCATCGGGCAATGCTAATGTTAAAAGTGTATATTTTGATGAAGAAAATAGAAGACACTTAAATTCTATCAGAGAAGCTTATACTGATTTAGCTTTTGATTTAATTAGCAAAAACAGAAAAGAAGATGCCATAAAAGTATTACAACACTGCGATAAGCTAATGTTAGAAGATAATTTTAGATATGGTCAAGTAAGTCGTAATAGCCAACATAATAGAAATAGTTTACGCTTTTTACAAGCATGTTATGCAGCAGGTGATAAGGCTTTAGGAGATAAAGTTTTAAAAAGTCTGAAGAAAGATTTAGAACAAGAACAAGCATATTATGCTGGTCTTGGTGATAGTAATATGGACTTAGAAACATTTAAGAAAATAATGGAAGATCATACTTTCCGTTATAACACAGCTAGAACAAGACAAGACCAAATTATTGCAGACCAAATATTAGAAAGCAAATTCTCTACTAAACAATTAAAAATGCTTACTGATATTCGTTTAAATTATATGATTTATACCGATTTATTAAGTACAGAAAATAATCAAAAAGCTACTGAAACACCTACAACAAATAGCAAAGATTCTGTAGCAAAATAGTTATTTAACTCTTGCATTAAAGCATATAGTTTATTAAAATTAAGCTATATGCTTTTTTATTTCTCAAAAGCAATAAAAGTTATTCAACATTACTTAATGAATTGTTGATTTAAAAATTTTAAAAAGCGTTGGCATCTATTATCTGCATCCCTATCTTTGTAAAAATTTACTGATTATGGAAAAAACTAAATCTAAAGGCAAATACTATTTACTATTCTTATTTTGGTTAGCTGTAATTATTTTTTTATTAGCAACACCAGATTTTAGACAATGGTTTTGGTTAGCACTACCAGGTACATGCACATATTTAGCTTATAGTTTAGATTTAATTTAAACAGGGTGTTTACTTTGTAAACACAATAAGTTCATAAAATATTTATATCATTTTAAAGCATTCTTTTTTTTAATGAATGCTTTTTTATTTGTATTAAACCATGAGCAAAAAAAATAAATCAGATAAACATGGATTTGTATATAGTACAGACCCAAGTTTTAAATTTGAAGAGATTGATGAAACTATAGAAACCTTAGCACCTCAATTACAAAAGCTAAGAATATGGTTAGATGCTAAACAACGTGCTGGTAAAACAGTAACATTAATTACAGGTTTTATTGGCAACACAAAAGATTTAGAAGTCTTAGCAAAACAAATAAAAAATATTTGTGGTACAGGTGGCAATGCAAAAGATAATGAAATAATCATACAAGGCGACCAAAGAGAAAAAGTATTACAATGGTTACTGAAAAATAATTATACCAATACTAAAAAAGCAGGAAGTTAATCTTTAACATTAGCAACAATTTTTGCACCAGCTTTTTTTGCTGCACTCATTACTTTAAAAAAGCCCCCAGTATAAGAAATAGTATCTGCATTTATTACTACAGATGGTGTATCTAAAAATGCTTTTACTTTATCAACTTCTACTTTTATTACAGAGTCTAAAGCATATTCAGGTACTAAAGTTTGTCCTAAGTAAATGCTATTTGTTTTATCTATACTAACTACAATATTTTGTTTTGCCTTAGTATCGCTTTTACCTTTTGGGTTGTTAACTTTTACAACATTAGGATTAGCCAATGTAGAAACAATTAAGAAGAATAATAATAGAATAAACAAAATATCATTCAATGCACCTGTGTGCACTTCTGGTTTCTCTCTTAATCGTTTTCTTATATTCATGTTATTAATTTGAATATATAATATAAAATTCTTTAGCTAAAATTATTTAGTTGGTTCTTGTAAAACATCTATAAACTCTGCACTTGCAGCTTCCATTTTATAAACTGTTTTATTTATTTGTGTACTTAAAAAGCTATAAGCTAAGTAGGCAATTAAACCAATAATTAAACCAGCAGCACTAGTTACCATTTTTACATAAATACCACCAGCAATAGTATTTAATTCAAACCCACTATTATTAATATTATAAAACAACTGAATCATACCTACAATGGTTCCTAAAAAACCAAACATTGGTGCAATACCAGCAATTAAAGATAAAACTGAAATATTTTTTTCCATTTTATACACTTCTAATTTGCCTACATTCTCCATACTTTTTTCAATTGCATCAATAGGTTTGCCAATACGTTGCAAGCCTTTATCAATCATTTTTGCAGCAGGATTAGGTGTATTTTTTGCTAAGCTACGAGCAGCTGCTATATTACCAGTTACAATATTATCTCTGATAATACTCATAAAATTATCTTCAATTTTACCAGCTTTTCTAATGGCTAAAAATCTTTCTGTAAAAACAAAAATGGTAGCTATAAATAATAAGTATAAAGGATACATAATCCATCCACCTTTATTTAATAAGTCTATCATAGAAATTTTATCTGCAGCATTAGCACCATTTTGAATTTGTTGTGCTGTATCAGCAGCAATTTGCAGTAAATAAAACATTCGTATCAATTTTATTGTTAGCTAAAAGTAAGTAGCTATACAAATGAACGAAAGCTATGTGAATAAAAATGCACTCTTCTTGTATTTTAAGATAGCTTTTACACATTGTGCAAATACACAACAATAAAAAAGCTATATAAACATTACACTATTTCTATTTAGTAAAATAGATAATAATCATAACATTTATATAGCTTAAATAAAAAAGTTATAGCTAATTAAGCTGCACTAAATCTTTCTGCAACTTTTTGCCAGTTTACAACTTGCCAAATTGCATTTAAATAATCGGCACGTTTATTTTGATATTTTAAATAGTAAGCATGTTCCCAAACATCTACACCTAAAATTGGTATACCTTTTACATCAGCAACATCCATTAAAGGATTATCTTGATTTGGGGTAGATGATACTTCTAACTTACCATCTTTAACAATTAACCAAGCCCAACCACTACCAAAACGTGTAGCACCAGCTGCAGCAAATTTTGCTTTAAACTCATCAAAACTGCCAAATGTAGCATTAATAGCATCTGCTAATTTACCTGTTGGTGCACCTCCTGCATTAGGTGCTAAACTCTCCCAAAAAAATGTATGGTTCCAATGTCCACCACCATTATTACGTACTGCAGCAGAAATACTACCTGCAGAAGCTACTAATTGTTCTAAAGTTTTAGATGCATGTTCTGTACCTTCTATTGCTTTATTCAAATTATCTACATAAGCCTGATGATGTTTTCCATGATGTATTTGCATGGTTAATGTATCAATATGTGGCTCTAATGCATCGTAAGCATAAGGTAAAGAAGCTAAAGTAAATGACATAATATAAAATTTAAATAAATGAATAATCTTTTTTAAAGGATTACAAATTTAACTATTAGTAACTATTACAACTCAAATTCTTAAAATTTGTTCCTTAATACGAAAAGAAAATTTTATCAACCAAAATCATTAGAAATTTTTAATCATAGAAATAAATTTCTTTTATTACCTCCCCTACTTAAATAGCTTCTTTAAAATATTTTAACATTTCCGAAATGTTTCGTATATTAAAATTCCCTTTAACTTTGAACTACTAAATTTTTCGTACATCATTTAAAACTACCATTATGCGTAAACAATTATTAATGTTATTAAGTATTCTTTTTATTGGTGCATATACTACTCATGCACAAGAAGAGAAAACAGAAAAAAAAGAAAAGATAGTAATTGAAGTTCAAGGAAGTTCAATTATAGTTAATGGCAAACCAATCAAGCAATTTAAAGACGATAATTTAGAAATTGTTGTTGGAGATTCTTTAGTATATAATTTTTTAAATGGTAATAGTGCTATGGTAAAATATTATAATAAAGCTTTATTGGGTGTTTATACAAAAACAAATAAAGATGGAGCAGAAATTACAGAAGTATCTAAACAAAGTGCAGCAGAAAAAGCAGGTTTAAAAGTTAATGATATCATCATTAAAGTAAATGACGAAAAAGTTACTGAAGAAAACGACTTAACTAAAATTATCAGAAAATTTAATGCAGGAGATAAAATGATGATTACCTATATTAGAGATGGCAAAGAAGCAACTACACAAGCTACTTTAGATAAAAACAAAACAACTTATTCAAAAGAATGGAATAGATATTTTGAGAATGGTTTTGCAGATACAAATGGTAGATACTTTTTTAATACATATCCTCATAAACCAAAATTGGGTATTCAAATACAAGATATTGAAGAAGGTAATGGTGTAAAAGTTTTAGATGTAGATGATGATACACCAGCAGAAAAAGCAGGTTTAAAAGAAGATGATATTATTATTGAAATAAATGGTAGTGCAGTAAAAAATGTAGATGATTTAAGAGAAAAAATAAGAGATATAAAAGAAGGCGATATAGTAAAAATAAAATATAAAAGAGGTAACAAACAGTATAATACTGAAATAAAATTTCCTAAAAAATTAAAGAAAGCAACTCTTTAGTATATTAATTTAATTTTCCCCCTATATTTGCACCCCAATTTACATGTTAAATTGAGTGTAAATAAGGTGGGATAGCTCAGTTGGTTAGAGCATCGGATTCATAACCCGAAGGTCGGCAGTTCAAATCTGCTTCCCACTACTACTAAAAAAATTAAAGCCTTATTAGAGATAATAGGGCTTTTTTATTACAATTATTTTATGCAAAAAAATACACTTTATATAAAATAAAAGAGGTTGTTTATTTTAAACAACCTCTAATTTTTTGTAGTAAAAATTTTTATTGAATAATTATTCTAAAGAATATTATTGTTTAAAAATTATTTCACTTCAACTTCAGCACCAGCTTCTTTTAATTTACCAGCTATTTCATCAGCTTCTGCTTTGCTCACACCTTCTTTTACAGGTTTTGGAGCACCATCAACTAAGTCTTTAGCTTCTTTTAAACCTAAGCCAGTTAATTCTTTTACAATTTTAACTACATTTAATTTGCTTGCACCACTATTTACTAAAACAACATCAAATGCTGTTTTTTCTTCAGCAGCAGCTCCACCACCTTCGCCACCACTTGCTACAACTACTGCAGCAGCAGCTGGTTCAATACCATAATCAGCTTTTAATACATCAGCTAATTCTTGTACTTCTTTTACTGTTAAGCCTACTAATTGTTCGGCTAATGCTTTAACGTCTGCCATGTTTTTACGTTTTAACCGCCTTCATCGTTTTATCTCCGGCGGAATGGTTAAAAAATATTTTGTCACATTTTAAATTTACCTCAGTGACGTTGGTATAAAAATTTATAAGAGAAAAATTATTCTGCTGCCTGTTTTTCGTGGTGGTGCAATAATGCTGCCAATACACGTTTTGCAGGAGATTGTAATAAGCAAATAACTTCACCAATAAGTTCATTTTTGGTTTTAATTTTAGTTAATGTGCTTAATTGATTATCTCCACTATAAATATCTCCATTAATAAACGCAGCTTTTAATTCTGGTTTTTCTCCATTACTTACTTTACGGAAAGATGAAATAATAACCGCTGGTTCTTTAGGGTTTTCGCTAAACATTAATGCAGTTACATTATGTAAGCTATCATAAACACCAGCATACTTTTCGCTATCTAAGCTTTCTAATGCTTTTTTAATTAAAGTATTTTTAGCTACTTTCATTTCTACTTGTTTATCAAAACAAGCTTTGCGTAGTTTACCAACTTGATCTACAGTTAAAGATTCAGTATCTGTAACGTAGAAGTTGTTATATTGACTAAACTTCTCTTTGAGAACTTCAATCACTTGGTTTTTTTGTTCTTTAGTCATAACTAAGTTTTATTAAACCTGTTTCATTTTGTGCTTACACACAATCCACAGGATTAGTTAGATAATAATTTTGTATCAAGTAAAATACCAGGGCTCATTGTACTTGCCATGCTTACGCCTTTTAAGTAAGTACCTTTAGCTGTGGTAGGTTTTAATTTTAAAATTGCATTTATCAGTTCTGAACTGTTTTCAACTATTTTATTTTGGTCGAAAGAAACACGACCAATAGAAGCATGAACAATACCAGCTTTATCTACTTTAAATGCTATTTTACCGCCTTTAACTTCGTTTACAGCAGCAGCTACATCGTTAGTAACTGTACCTGTTTTAGGGTTTGGCATTAAGTTACGAGGACCTAATACTTTACCTAATTTACCAATTTTAGGCATTACAGATGGAGTTGCAATAATTACATCAATATCTGTCCAACCACCTTCTATTTTAGTGATAAACTCATCTAAACCTACATGGTCTGCACCAGCATTTTTAGCATCAGTTTCTTTATCTGGAGTACATAAAACTAATACACGTTTTGTTTTACCAGTACCATGAGGTAATGATACAGTACCACGAACTTGTTGGTCTGCTTTTTTAGGATCTACTCCTAAACGAATATGTAAATCTACTGAACTGTCAAATTTTGTACAGTTAATTTCTTTTACTAATGAAGCAGCTTCTTTAAGTGAATAAACTTTGTTTTTATCCACCTTTGTATTGGCTACTTTTCTTTTTTTCGTCAATGACATTTTAATTATATTTTATTGGTGAATAATAGTTTAGTTTTCCCAAGGTGCTGCACCTTCAATTGTAATACCCATACTTCTTGCAGAGCCTGCAACCATTTTCATTGCACTTTCTTTAGTAAAGCAGTTCATATCTGGCATTTTATCTAAAGCAATAGTTTCTACTTGTTGCCAAGTAACTTTACCTACTTTAGAACGATTACTTTCTTTACTACCTTTTTGAATTTTTGCAGCTTCCATTAATTGAACAACAGCTGGTGCAGTTTTAATGATAAAGTCGAAAGACTTATCTGCATAAACAGTAATTAAAACAGGAACAACTTTTCCCATTTTATCTTGAGTTCTTGCATTAAATTGTTTGCAGAACTCCATAATGTTAACACCCTTAGAACCAAGGGCTGGACCTACTGGAGGTGCAGGATTGGCTTGACCACCTTTTACCTGCAACTTCACATAGCCTGTGATTTCTTTTGCCATTTTAAATTGATTTTATTGGTAATAGCGTTCTGCTTTATGGCAGAACTCCCAAACAGTAATTACTTACTGCTTTCAATCATTCTTTTCTTTAAAGAACTTTTTGGGAGTGCAAAAGTAGGGGTTTAAATTGAATTTTAATAAAAAATATCAGGAAAACTGATTTTTAATAAAAGTGCCCGGAACAGGATTTGAACCTGCACGTCCTTTCGAACACCACCACCTCAAGGTGGCTTGTCTACCAATTTCAACATCCGGGCTATTGAAGAACAAAATATTTAACTAATTGCAAATGTATTGTCAATTACATTTCAAGTATCTATTTTATATACTAATTTTCCCAAACTAAAGCACTTGCTCCTAAAATTGCTGCATCTGATGCTGGTAAAATGCTAAAAACTAATTTCACTTTATTTCTAAAAATGGGTAATAAGTTTTTTTCCATAGCAGTTTTTGTTGGGTGCATTAATAAATCTCCTGCATTAGTTATACCTCCAAATAAAACAATCATTTCTGGCGATGAAAACATAACAAAATTTGCCAAAGCTTCGCCTAAAATTTCTCCTGAAAATTCAAAAACTTTTTGAGCAACTTTATCGCCTTTCATTGCAGATGAATAAATAATTTGGCTTGTTAATTCATCTTTTGAATATTGATGTAATAAACTTTCTTTCAATATATCATTACTTAAAAACTCTTGTGCAGTTGCAACAATACCACTTGCACTAACATAAGACTCTAAACTACCTAATGCTCCTGTTCCTTTATGCAATCTTCCATTATGCCTAATAATTGTATGACCTAATTCTCCTGCAAAGCCATCATACCCTAATAAAATTTTTCCATCAATTACAATTCCACTACCTACACCTGTACCTAAAGTAATAGTAATAAAATGTTTTAAGCCTTTAGCTACACCATACATCATCTCTCCTACTGCTGCTGCATTTGCATCGTTTGTAAGCAATGTTTTTAACCCAAATTTATTTTGTATTAAAGAAGCTAAAGGAATAATTCCTTTCCAAATTAAATTAGGTGCAAACTCAATTGTACCAGAATAAAAATTACCATTTGGAGCACCAATACCAATACCTACACAATTTTTATTACCTCCAAAATTTTCAATTAGTGGTTGAATGTTTTGATAAAGTTCTTCAATAAAAAAATGAATATCTGAATGCTTATTTGATGCTATATTATTTTGTTGTAAAATTTTTCCATCTTTATTAACTACACCAAATTTAGTAGTAGTTCCACCAATATCTATTCCAATTGCAAATGTTGATTGATTAGTTAGCATAATGATTTATAGATTCATAAAATTATACAATATCTCAATTTAGTTTATTTCAACTTTTATTGTAATTAAGAATTTTCAGTTTGCTCATATCCTTCATCTATTAATAAATTGTTGCTATCAGCAGCAGCAGTTGCTAATTCATCGCAACGATTGTTGTAAATATTATCTGCATGACCTTTTACCCATTTAATTTTTATCTTATAATCTTTTGCCAACTGATAATATTGCAGCCATAAATCTTTATTCTTTTTTCCGCCTTTAAAATTTGTTTTTATCCAATTATCTAACCATTTTTTTTCTATACTATCAGCTACATATTTACTATCTGTATAAATAGTAAGAGGAATATTTTTTTTGGTAAGATGTTGAAGTGCTACAACAATAGCCATTAACTCCATTCTGTTGTTAGTAGTAAGTCTGTAACCAGCAGCTAATTCTTTTTTATTATTACCCCAAATAAATACAATGCCATAACCACCTTTTCCAGGATTACCTCTACATGCACCATCTGTATAAATATGTAATGAGTGAGCTTGTTTTTGCAAAACAATAAATTTTAAAATTAGCTAAGCAACATTTTTTATACTTGAAAAACACCTGTTTTAAATACTGGAATGTTGGGTTGATGATTTGCTGCATTAATTGCTTCTGAAATAAGTAATCTTGTTTGCAGAGGGTCTATAATTTCATCTACCCAAAGTCTTGCTGCTGCATAATAAGCAGTTGTTTGTTTATCGTATTTTGTTTTTAGTTTTTCTAATAAATTATTTTCTTCTTCTTGTGTTACTTCTTTGCCTTTAGCTTTCATCGTAGCTACTTGAATTTGTAGCATTGTTTTAGCAGCTTGTTCACCACCCATTACAGCAATCTTTGCACTAGGCCAAGCATAAATAAATCTTGGATCATAAGCTTTACCACACATTGCATAATTTCCTGCACCATAGCTATTACCTACAATGATAGTAATTTTAGGCACTACAGAATTTGCAACTGCATTTACTAATTTAGCACCATCTTTAATAATACCACTATGTTCACTTCTGCTACCTACCATAAAACCTGTAACATCTTGTAGAAAAATTAATGGTATTTTCTTTTGGTTGCAATTCATAATAAAACGTGCAGCTTTATCGGCACTATCGTTGTAAATTACACCACCCATTTGCATTTCGCCTTTCTTATTTTTTACTATTAATCTTTGATTAGCTACAATACCTACAGCCCAACCATCAATTCTTGCATAGCCACATAAAATAGATTTTCCATAATCTTGTTTAAACTCATCAAATTCTGAATTATCTACTATCCTTTCAATAATTTCTTTCATATCATAAGGCTTTGTATTACCTTCTGACATAATGCTATAAATTTCTTCCATACTTTTTTTAGGAAGTAATGCATCTACTCTATCAAAACCTGCTTTATTATTTTCTCCTATTTTACTAACAATTTTTTTTATGTGAGTTAAACACTCTTCTTCAGTTTTAAATTTATAATCTGCAATGCCACTAATTTCTGTATGTGTAACTGCACCACCTAAAGTTTCATTATCTATATCTTCACCAATTGCAGCTTTAACTAAATAACTACCTGCTAAAAAAATACTTCCATTATTTTCTACCATTAAAGTTTCATCACTCATAATTGGTAAATATGCACCACCAGCAACACAAGCACCCATTACTGCTGCAATTTGTGTAATACCATTAGCACTCATTTTTGCATTATTTCTAAATATTCTTCCAAAATGTTCTTTATCAGGAAAAATTTCATCTTGCATTGGTAAATAAACACCAGCACTATCAACTAAATAAATTATAGGTAAATTATTTTCAGCAGCAATTTCTTGCATTCTTAAATTCTTTTTCCCTGTAATAGGAAACCATGCACCTGCTTTTACAGTTTGATCATTAGCTACAATTACACATTGTTTGCCACTAATATATCCTAAACCTGCAACAGTGCCACCTGCTGGGCAACCTCCTTCTGCTTCATACATTTCAAAACCAGCAAATGCCCCAATTTCTATAAATGGTTTATGCTTATCGCATAAAAACTCTATTCTTTCTCTTGCAGTAAGCTTATTTTTTTTGTGTTGTTTTTCAATAGCATTTTTACCACCTCCTAATTTTATTTTAGTAAGATGTTGTCTTACTTCACTCCATTTTAATTTCATCCAATCTTCATTTCTGTTTTGCTCTATATTCATATACTTACAATTGTTAGTTTGCAAAGATAGGGATGTACATTGCTTGTATAAAATTGATAAAGTTTTATGCTTAAATGTCTTTTAAAATTTTCAAAATTTTATTTAAGTATTTTTTATCAATAAATAAATTTTTCAAAACAATCGCTATACTAAATTTGAAAAAAAATTAATATGTGTAAGCATTTTGGGAAATTAAATATTTTATTTCTCATTTTATTTTTATTAATGCTAAACAGTTGTAAACAAAAACAACAAATAGAAGAAACACCTGTAAAATCAGATAGTTTAAAAACAGTTGAAACAACTTTTGAAGAAACAAAAACTTTACCTGGTACACCTATCAAATATGATAGTAGTAAAAGATATATCTTTTTAACATGGGACGATGCTCCTCAACTTCCTGCAAGTAATATTTGTAAAAGAATTTTTGAAACTCAAAATGTGAAAGCAACTTTTTTTATGGTGGGTATGCACCAATTTGATAAGCTTAGAAAAATATTTGTAGATAGTATTAGAGAAAATTACCCTCAATTTTTATTAGCTAATCATGGCTATACACATGGTTTTAGAAATAATTATCAAAAATTTTATAATAGCCCCGATAGTGCTGTAAATGATTTTTTAAAAGCTGAGAAATCATTAAATATTCCTGTAAAAATTATACGCTTCCCCGGAAATCAAGCATTTGCAGGAAAAGGTAAAATAAAAGCTACAAAACTTTCTTATAAAGTTGCTAAGAAATTAGACTCTATGGGATATTTTGTAATAGGTTGGGATGTAGAATGGGAATTTACAAAAGGCAGTATTCCAAAACAAACAGCTGAAGAATTATTAGCAACAGTGAATAAAAAATTTGAAAATGGTACTACATTTGAACCTAATTGTGTAGTAATACTTGCACATGATAGAATGTTTGGAACTCCTGCTCATGCAGCAGAACTTGAAAAGTTTATTATTGAATTAAAAAAAGACCCTAGAAATGTTTTTGAAACAATAGACCACTACCCTTTTGTTCAAAATAAATAAGTATAAAAATTTTTACATGATAGATTTTAGAAGCGATACAGTAACTAAACCATCAAAACCAATGTTAGCAGCTATGATGCAAGCAAATGTTGGTGATGATGTTTTTGGCGAAGACCCAACCATTAACGAATTAGAAAATTATACAGCTAATTTATTTGGTATGGAAGCAGCTTTATTTTGTGCAAGTGGTACTATGACTAACCAAATTGCTATTAAAGCTCATACACAACCTGGCGATGAAATTATTTGTGATGTATTAAGCCATATTTATCAATATGAAGGTGGTGGAATTGCTTTTAATAGTGGTTGCTCTGTAAAACTTATTCAAGGTGATAGAGGAAGAATTAATACCTCTCAAGTATTAGAAGCTATAAATAATAAACAAGATATTCATAAACCAATAAGCAAATTAGTTAGTTTAGAAAATACTGCTAACAGAGGTGGAGGAAGTTGCTATAACTTTCAAGATATTTTACAGATACAACAAGTGTGTAATGAGCATCAATTACTTTTTCACTTAGATGGTGCAAGATTATTTAATGCATTGGTAGCCAAAAACGAACAACCCAAACAATATGGCCATGTATTTGACTCTATTTCTATTTGTTTAAGTAAAGGATTAGGTGCACCTATAGGCAGTATTTTATTAGGTAATAAATTATTTATTGCTAAAGCAAGAAGATTAAGAAAAGTTTTTGGTGGTGGAATGCGACAAGCTGGAATTATTGCTGCTGCTGGTTTATACGCTTTACAAAATAATGTAGCTCTTTTAGTACAAGACCATTATCATGCACAATTAATTGCAAAAACATTAGAACAAAAAGATTTTATTACAGCTATTTTACCTGTAGAAACTAATATTATTATTTTTGAAGTAAACGGAAAATATACTGCTCAACAATTGGTAGAAAAACTTAAAGAAAAAAATATTTTGGCAATTGCTATTTCAGCCAATCAAGTAAGAATGGTTGTACATTTAGATATTACTGCTAATATGGTGCAGCAAACAATAGAAACTATTCAATGTTTATAATATTTTTTATTTAATAAAAGTATAAATTAGCATTAGTGCTATATTCATTTATTACAGGTAAAGCTTAATAACTTAAATACCTTTACTTTTGCCGCAAATTTTAAAAACAATTTATCATTTATAATGAGCATTTATAAATGATTACTCCAAGATTTTAAATAACTATCAACATGTTAAGTGCAAAGAATATTACATTGGCTTATGGCAAAAGAGTTTTGTTTGATGAAGTAAATATAAACTTTATTAAAGGAAATTGCTATGGTGTAATTGGTGCTAATGGTACAGGAAAAAGTACCTTCTTAAAAATATTAAGTGGAGAAATAGAGCCTAATAAAGGCAATGTAGAAATTGGTAAAGGAGAACGTTTAAGCTTCTTAAAACAAAACCAATTTGAGTTTGATGAATATACTGTTTTAAACACAGTATTGATGGGGCATAAACTAATGATGGAAGTAATGCAAGCCAAAGATGCTATTTATATGGACCCAGATGCAACAGAAGATGATTATATAAAAGCTGGAGAATTAGAAGCAGAATTTGGCGAAATGGGAGGCTATACAGCAGAAAGTGATGCTGCAACACTATTAGGTAGCCTTGGTGTAAAAGAAGAATTTCATCAAAGTTTAATGAAAGATATACCAGGTAATATGAAAGTTCGTGTATTACTTGCACAAGCTTTATTTGGCAATCCTGATATTTTATTATTAGATGAGCCTACCAATGGTTTAGATATTGAAACAATTGGTTGGTTAGAAAACTTTTTAGCAGATTATGAAAATATTGTGTTAGTGGTAAGCCACGACAGACACTTTTTAGATACAGTTTGTACACATGTGGCAGATGTGGACAGACAAAAAAGAAAAGTATTTACAGGTAACTATACTTTCTGGTACGAGTCTTCTCAATTAATGGCAAGACAAATAAGTGATAAGAATAAAAAGGTAGAAGATAAAAGACAAGCCTTAATAGATTTCATTGCACGATTTTCTGCCAATGCATCTAAAAGCAGACAAGCTACTGCACGTAAAAAAGCTTTAGAAAAATTAACTATTGAAGAAATAGAGCCAAGTAACAGAAAATATCCTGGCATTATTTTTCAACCATTAAGAGATGTAGGTAATCAAATTTTAAATATTGAAAACTTAAGCAAATCTGTAGATGGAAGAACTTTATTTTGCAAAGCAACATTTAGTGTAAATAAAGGAGAGAAAATTGCTTTTCTTTCTAAAGATCCTTTAGCAGTTACAAATTTCTTTGAAATTATCAATGAAAATATAAAAGCCGATGAAGGTAAATTTGAATGGGGCACTACTATTACTAAAGCATATTTACCATTAGAAAATAGTAGTTTTTTTACAGAAGGATTAAGCTTAATGGATTGGCTTCGTCAATTTGTACCTGCACATGTTACAGATGCTGATGAACCTTTTATTCGTGGTTTTTTAGGTAAAATGTTATTTAGTGGAGATGATATTGCTAAAAAAACAAATGTACTTAGTGGTGGCGAAAAAGTAAGATGTATGATTAGTCGTATGATGTTGCAAAACCCTAATCTTATTGTATTAGACCAACCAACTAACCATTTAGATTTAGAAAGTATTCAAAGCTTTAACGAAGGTTGTCAAACTTTTCCAGGCATTGTATTATTAACTTCTCATGACCATACATTTATACAAACTGTTGCTAATAGAATTATTGAACTTACTCCTAAAGGTATTATTGATAGATTAATGACATTTGATGAATATATGGAAGATAAAAGAGTACAAACATTAAGAGAAGAAATGTATAGTTAAACAATATACATTACATCAATAAAAGAAAAGCAGCTATTTTTTATGTAGCTGCTTTTTTCATTTATCAAATAAAATTATTTAATATTATACTGCTTCTGATTTTAAATTTTTAGCAGCTTTAGTTCTTTCTATTTCATCTAAAATAACTTTACGCATACGTATATTTTTAGGTGTAACTTCTATACACTCATCTTGCTGAATATATTCCATACACTCTTCTAAAGTCATTAAAGTTTTAGGTGCAATACGTGTAGCATCATCTGCACCACTTGCTCTATGGTTTGTAAGTTTTTTACCTTCAATAGCATTTACATTTAAATCGCCTGGTTTAATATGCTCTGCAATAATTTGACCTGCATAAACTTCTTCTCCTGGATCTACAAAAAACTCTCCTCTATCTTGTAATTTATCTATTGAATAAGCAGTTGTAGTACCTTGAAATTTAGAAATTAATACACCATTATTTCTTCCTGGTATTACACCTTTCCATGGTTTATATTCACTAAAACGATGAGCCATTACAGCTTCTCCTGCTGTACCTGTAAGCATTTGAGAACGTAAGCCTATCAAGCCTCTTGAAGGAATATCAAACTCTAAATGCTGAATTTCTCCTTTACTTTCCATTACTAGCATTTCTCCTTTACGTTGTGTTACTAAATCTATTACTTTACCACTATATTCACTTGGCACATCTACTACTAATACTTCAAAAGGTTCATGTTTTTTACCATTAATATCTTTAACTAAAACTTGTGGATTACCAACAGTTAATTCATATCCTTCTCTACGCATAGTTTCAACTAAAACACCTAAATGTAAAATACCACGACCATAAACTAAAAAGCTATCAGCACTTTCTGTATCTTCTACTCTTAAGGCAAGATTTTTTTCTGTTTCTTTCATTAATCTATCACGCAAATGACGACTTGTTACAAACTTTCCATCTTTACCAAAAAATGGAGAGTTGTTAATGCTAAATGTCATGCTCATTGTTGGCTCATCAATGCTAATGATAGGTAATGCTTCAGGATTTTCAGCATCAGCAATTGTATCGCCAATATTAAAATCTTCTAAACCTACAACAGCACACAAATCTCCTGCATTTACTTCTGTAACTTTTCTTTTACCCATACCTTCAAATACATACAATTCCTTTACACGACTTTTCTTTATACTACCATCAGCTTTCATTAATGCAATTGGCATATTTTCTTTTATAGCACCACGTGTTACTTTACCAATAGCAATACGCCCTAAGAAAGAAGAATAATCTAAAGAAGTAATTTGTAATTGTAAACTACCTTCAGCAATTTTTGGTGCAGGTACATATTTTAAAATACCATCCATTAATGGTAAAATATTTTCTGTAGGTGTTAAGCTATCATTAAACCAACCACTTTTTCCACTACCATAAAATGTAGGAAAATCTAATTGTTCTTCTGTAGCATCTAAATTAAAAAATAGTTCAAACACTGCATCATGTACTTCATCAGGACGACAATTTGTTTTATCTACTTTATTAATTACAACTATTGGATGCAGATTTAATTTTAATGCTTTCTGTAATACAAAACGAGTTTGTGGCATTGGTCCTTCAAAAGCATCAACTAATAAAATTACACCATCAGCCATTTTAAGTACACGTTCTACTTCTCCTCCAAAATCACTGTGTCCAGGAGTATCAATTACATTTATTTTTACATCGTTATAAGTAACTGCAGCATTTTTACTAAAAATTGTAATACCACGTTCACGTTCTAAATCATTATTATCCATTATTAACTCACCAGAATCTTGATTTTCACGAAAAACTTTGGTTGCATGTAAAATTCTATCTACTAATGTAGTTTTACCATGGTCAACGTGAGCAATAATAGCAATGTTGCGTATTTCCATATAAGTATGTTATCTTAATTTAAAATTTAAAAGAGAAGCAACAAAATTTAATGAGATGATGTTACTAATTTTTAGGGCGGCAAAGGTAAGCTGATGAAATGGTTTTTTCATAAAAAACTTTAGTTCTTCAATAGTTTAAGCGTAATTTGTACCCATATTTTTAAAATGATTAGTAAAAAATATGAATTTTAAGAAATATAACTCCTTTATAAAATACACTAATATGGCTACTCAATTTTTAGTAGGTATTGGTATTACACTTTATTTAGGAAAATGGTTAGATGAAAAATTTGCAAGAAGTAAACCTTTATTAACATGGATTTTTCCTGTTTTATATTTAATAGGATATTTGATAAAAATTATAAAAGACACAAATAAAAAATGATATTTCAACAATCTACTTTCGGAAAATTATTAATGCCATTTTTTGCTTTGTTTACAGTGGTAAATATTGCATTTATTGTTTGGGCAGAAAAATGGGATGCTATGCAAATAAACCATCTTGTAATTGTATTTGGCAATGCTTTACTTTTTTTACTTACCATGTTTACATTATGGCTTCACTTAAAAGCTATTAACAATAAAAATCCTAATGTATTATTACGAAGTGTAATGCTAAGTACTTTTATAAAATTAATTGTTATGGGTGTAGGTGTATTATTATATGTAGCTTATATACCTAAAGAAAATAGAAGCAGATTAACTATTATTGCTATAATGATTTTGTATTTATGTTATACAATGATTGAAGTAAAAGCCATTTTAAAAAAGAATAAAAAGAAAACTGCACATGCCAATAATTGAGCATCCTTTGCAGGCTTTGGCCAATTTTTTACCTGATAAAAGTTTTGAACCTGTTGTAGCTATTATTCATCAATATAAAGTACACTTAACTGTTACCAAAAAAAGAAAAACTATTTTAGGCGATTATCGTCATGCTGGAATTACAGGTAATCATAAAATATCTGTTAATGGCAATTTAAATAAATACGAATTTTTAATTACACTTTTACACGAACTTGCTCATTTACTTACTTACGAGCAATTTAAAAATAAAGTTGCTGCACATGGTAAAGAATGGAAATATTTTTATAGCCAATTATTAAAAGAATTTATACAGCTAAAAATTTTTCCTGCAGATATTGAACTAGCATTACAAAAATATATAGTAAACCCTGCTGCTACTGCTAATGGAGAAACTACTTTATTACTTGTTTTAAGAAAATATAATACACAACAAAAAGAAGGTTTTATTACAGTAGAGCATATACCAATCAACAGTTTATTTGCAACAGATAATGGTAAAATTTTTAAGAAAATAAATAAAAGAAGAAAAAGAATTGAATGTATAGAAATGGCAACAGGTAAAATTTATTTATTTAACCCATTAGCAGAAGTAAAAATTATTGAGCCTAAAGATTAGTTTTTGTATTTTGCAATAAATAATTGTTTAATTCTTTATTATGAAAAAAGCTAAGCCATATATACTACTTACAATATTAGTAGTAGTTGCAATTATTATTAGAAACTGTACAAGCAAAAACAATACTACTCAAGATAAAGAAGTAAATATAAAACAAAGAGGCTTAAACAGAAATCCTGCAAATATTAATTACACTAAACATGCACGTTGCAGAATGGATTGTAGAAAAGTTGATGAAAGAGAAGTTGTTTATATTTTAAAGAATGGAAAAATAAATTATCAAAAAAGTGATTTAAAAGGTAGCGATTGTAATAAAAAATATGCAGTAGAAGGTGTTAGTCAGGATAAACAAAAATTAAGAATTATTTTTTCTCCATGCAATAATGAAGTTACTGTAATTACTTGTATTGATTTAAATACAGATTGGGAATGTAATTGTGAAGGTGATTAAACTATTGAATATCTACATTTCTTAACTCTAATAAATTTAGTGCATTGGGTTTTAAACCTTTTACTTGATTATTGACTAAATGTATAGCCATATCGTACCAAATAGGTACAATAGGAGCTTCTTCAATAATAATTTTATCCATTGCTTTATATAGTGCCAAACGTGTACTATCATTGGTTTCTTGCAATGCTTGTTCGTACAATTTATCGTATTGCAAATTTTTAAATCTTGTATAGTTGGGTGGTGCAGGATTTTTACTATAAAATACGGCTAAATAATTTTCTGCATCAGGATAATCTGCTATCCAACTACCTCTAAAAAAAGCTGCTGTACTTTTGGCTGTTTGCTCTAACAACAAACTTTTTTGTACAACTTCTACTTGTATTTTTAAACCTACATCTTCGCATTGCTTTGCAATAAAACTTGCTATATCTGCATAAATAGGAATGGTTAATAATTTAATTGCTACAGATTGTTGATGATAACCTGCTTGTTGCAAAAGTTGTTTTGCTTTTGTAGGATTGTATTGATAACCTTTTAAATTAGATGTATGATAATTAGGTAAACCATAAGGCACAAAACCACTTTCTGCTGCAAAGCCTATGCTGTTGCGTAAATACATCATTAACTGATTTTTATTAATTGCATAATTAATGGCTTGTCTAATTGCTTTTATTTTTAAAGGAGAATTTTTTACAAGTGTATTTGTTGTATCCATTAAAATGCCTAAATATTCTGTATTTAGATAAGCATGTTTATTAAGTTGTAATTTATTTTTCCATTCTTGTCTAAGTGTACCAGCTTTGGTTAAAACTTCATCTTTAAAACTTGCATCTATATCATTTATAAAACTTAGTTTGCCTTGCCTAAATTGTAAAAATTCTGTGGCTTTATTATCAAAGAAAGTTATTTTAACTGCATCTAATTTTGGTAATTGATTTCCTTGTACATCTTTTTGCCAATAATGTTCATTTTTATGCAAAACCAAAGCTTGACCTTCTTGCCACATAAAAAATTTAAATGGACCTGTGCCACAAGGATTATTTCTAAAATCTTTGCCAAATTTTTCTACTACTTCTTTAGGTACTATACTACAATATTGCATACTTAATATACCCAATATTGGATGAAAAGGTTTTAACAGTTTAAGTTGAAAAGTTGAGTCGTTTAATGCTACAAAAGGTGCAATAGTATCTATCCTATTATTAAAAATCCAAGCACCACTACTTGCTGTTTGTTTATCTACAATTCTTTGTAAGCTATACACTATATCTGCTGCAATCAATCTTCTTCCTTTACTATTTTTAAAAGCTATATTATCATGAAAAAAAACATCAGTTCTTAAATGAAATGTATATACTTTTCTATCATTACTAATTTGCCAACTTTTTGCAATAGATGGTATTATTTGTAAGTTGCTATCTATTTCTACCAAAGTATTATACAATTGATGTACAGCCCACATAATACTTTGATTTTTTGCAAATGCAGGGTCTAACGTTGTAATACCAGATGTTTCATTATACGTAAAAACTTTTTTGGCTTTATGATTAGCTTGTGTGCAATGAATAAATAAACTTGCTATACATATTAAGAATATATAGTGAGTCCAATATTTTTTATCATTTTGTTGAATATTCATTTGCCCGAATATCTTAATTTTAAAACTTGGATAAAAATAAATGATAAAATATATTCTCTATTCAATTGTTTAAACTAATTTAATGAATAAAAAAATTATTACGATAAGTTTAATACTGTTGTGTTATATAAGTTTTACAACATTACATGCACAGCTATTAACTAACAAACCTACATTTACACATGCAGATACATTACGTGGCAGCTTAAATGAAAATAGAAGTTGGTGGAATGTGTTATATTACGACATTACAGTAACACCAGATATTATTAATAAAGAAATTTCAGGTGCTGTAACTATTAATGCTACAGCAATTAGTAAAGGAAATATTTTACAATTAGATTTACAACAACCATTAATAGTAGATAAAATTATTAGTAAAGGAAATTATTTTAAAGTGGTAAATGGTATGAAAGAATCATTACCTACAATACAACACAATTATCAATTTCAACAAAAAGAAAATATTGTATTAGTAACATTAAATGAAACAAAACAAATTGGCGACATATTTAGTATAACTATTTACTATCATGGAAAACCTAAAGAAGCAAAAACACCACCTTGGGATGGTGGATGGATTTGGAAAAAAGATTATCAAGGAAATCCTTTTGTAAGTGTTGCTGTACAAGGTTTAGGAGCAAGTGCATGGTTTCCTTGCAAAGATCATCAAAGTGATGAACCTGATAATGGTGCAACTTTAAAAATAGTAGTACCAGACAGTTTAGTTGCTATTGGTAATGGTAAATTAATTGAACTAAAAAAATTAACTAATACAAATTTAACAGCATATACTTGGCGTGTTAAAAATCCAATAAATAGTTATTGCATTATTCCTTACATAGGAAAGTATAAAAATTTTACAGACACTTTAATAGGTATGAAAGGAGAATTATCTATTAACTTTTGGGTGTTAGAAGAAAATGTAAATAAAGCTAAAGAACAGTTTAAACAAGTAAAACCAATGTTGCATGCTTTTGAATATTGGTTTGGTGCATATCCATTTTATGAAGATGGTTATCAGCTAATAGAAGCACCACATTTAGGCATGGAACATCAAAGTGCAATTGCTTATGGCAACAATTTTAAAAATGGTTATTTAGGCACTGATAGAAGTGGTAATACAGGATGGGGTTTAAAATGGGATTTTATTATTATACACGAAAGTGGACATGAATGGTTTGGCAATAATATTACTGCTAAAGATATTGCTGATATGTGGATACACGAAAGTTTTACCACCTACAGCGAAACTTTATATACCGAATATTTTTTTGGTAAACAAGCTGCTAATGAATACAATTATGGACAAAGAAAAAATATTAGAAACGATAAACCTATTATTGGATATTATGGTGTAAATAATGAAGGAAGTAGTGATATGTACGATAAAGGAAGCAACATGATTCACACAATTCGTCATGCTATAAATAATGATAAAAAATTTAGAAACTTATTACATGGGTTAACAAAAAAGTTTTATCATAAAACAGTAACAACAAAACAAATAGAAAATTATATCAATTCTAAAGCTGGATTTAATTTTCAAAAAGTATTAGATCAATATTTAAGAACTACACAAATACCTACATTAAATTATCGTATTGCAGCAGATAATAAAACAATTTCTTTTCAATACACTAATTGTATAAAAGGTTTTAATTTACCATTATGGCTAAATAATAATACAACTAAAATAATTTTTGATGAAAATGGTAAAAGCAATACAATACAAGCAAACCAAACAATAATAAAAGAAATAGAAAACTTATCTAAACTGTATTATATAACAGTTGAAAAAGTAAATAGATGAGAATTTAATTAGTGTTTACTAATGCTATTGCTATTCTTTTTAATTCTTCCTGCTCCTTTATATCTATTTTTCCAATAGCTATCATTCAAATCGCTAATCATTACACCATTACTACTAGAAGCATGTACAAACTTATTATTCAAAATGTAAAAGCCTACATGAGATATTCTTTTTCTTCTACCACCTGTATGAAAAAATACTAAATCGCCTTCTTGCAAATCATCTGTTGCAATTTTTTCTGAAAAGTTATATTGTTCTTGAGATGTTCTTGGCAAACTTGTACCATAAACATCAGTAGCAATAGCTTGTGTAAATGCAGAACAATCAATACATTTATCTGTACTACCTCCTAAACAATATCTTGTACCCCACCATTTTTCAATGTTTTGCAAAAGAGTTAAATTATTCAATTTTTCTACTGTTGCATCTAATCTTACAGCATATTTTAATTGTAAATAATCTGCATTTTCAATAGAAGAATTTTCTAAACTAGTATTAGCTTTTGTATAAGTTACAGTTTGTGTTTCTGTTTCTGTATGCTGCTTATCATACTTTGCTTTAGTAGTTTTAGATGTATTAATTGTTTTATGCTTAGAGGTAACTACAGAGCCTGGTGTTACTTCTATATTTTCTATAAATGAAACATGATTATTTTGTTTCGTTGCATATTGCTTAGTATTGGCAGATGATACATCTTTAGAAGCAAGTGTTTGTATAGATTTACAACTTGTAAGTATAGCAATAGCTACTAATGATAATATTAGATTTTGTTTTTTCATTATCTGATAGATGCAAATTAACCCTTCTTTACCTAAAGTTTCAAGTTTCTGCAAAACTTTTTAACATTCTTTTCAGTTTAATTAATTTGTGGATAACTGAAATACTTAAAAAAAGCATACAAAAACGATATTTGAACAATTCTAAAAAAATATCTTTTCATAAAAGCAATAACACATTTTTTCTACTTAAAAATTAGCAATAAATGAACATATAAAAAGTATTCATTAGCTTTTGAAAGATAAAAATATTAATATCAATATGCTTTTTTCTCATTTACATGTACATACTCAATATTCGTTATTAGATGGTGCTGCATCTATTAAAGGTTTATATAAAAAAGCATTAAACGATAATATGCCAGCATTAGCCATTACTGATCATGGTAATATGTTTGGTGCATTTTCTTTTGTGGCAGAAGCATGGAAAAAAACAAAAGTGATAGGTAAAGACGCTAATGGAAATGAAATAAAAACACCTATTGTAAAACCTATTGTTGGCTGCGAATTTTATGTAGTTAAAGACCGACATATTAAATCATTTACAAAACCAGAAAAAGACGATCGCTATCATCAGGTATTATTAGCAAAAAATGAAATTGGTTATCAAAATTTAATTAAGCTTACTTCTTTAGGTTATTTAGAAGGTATGTATAGCAAATATCCTAGAATAGATAAAGAATTAATTCTTCAATATCATGAAGGTTTAATTGCTACTACTTGTTGTATTGGTGCTTATGTACCTCAAACTATTTTAAACAAATCTGAAGAAGAAGCAGAAAAAGAATTTAAGTGGTGGTTAGATATTTTTGGAGATGATTATTATATAGAGTTGCAACGCCATAATATGCAAGAGCAAATTAAACTAAATGAAACCTTATTAAAATTTGCTAAAAAATATCAAGTAAAAGTTATTGCAACTAATGATAGTCATTATGTAGATAAAGATGATTATAATGCTCATGATATTTTACTTTGTATTAATACAGGAGAAAAACAAGCTACACCAGGTTTTGATGATATTGTAAATGATGATTTAGCTATAAAAAACAAAAGATTTAAATTTCCTAACGATCAGTTTTATTTTAAAACAACACAGGAAATGACTAATCTTTTTAAAGATATTCCTGAAAGTATTGATAACACTAATGAAATTGTAGATAAAGTAGAAGTTTTAAAATTAGAAAAAGATATTTTACTTCCTGCATTTCCTATTCCTCCATCTTTTCAAATACATACAACAGATGAAGTAATTGGAAAAAATATTATTAAACCAGATATCAATAATCAATGGGAGTATCTTAAACATCTTACTTACGAAGGTGCAAAAAAAAGATACGAAACAATTGATGCTACAACACAAGAACGTATCGACTTTGAATTATTTACTATCAAAACCATGGGCTTTGCTGGTTACTTTTTAATTGTAAGCGATTTTATAAAAGCTGGTAGAGATATGGGTGTTTTTATAGGTCCTGGAAGAGGTAGTGCTGCAGGAAGTGTAGTTGCTTATTGTATTGGTATTACTAATATTGACCCTATAAAATATAATTTATTATTTGAAAGATTTTTAAATCCTGATAGAAAATCAATGCCAGATATTGATACAGATTTTGAAGATGAAGGCAGACAAAAAGTAATAGATTATGTAGTAAAAAAATATACTAAATCGCAAGTAGCACAAATTGTAACTTTTGGTACAATGGCTGCAAAAAGCAGTATTAAAGATGTAGCAAGAGTAATGGATTTACCTTTAAATGAAAGTATTTTTCTTACAAAATTAGTTAGTGATAAACCCGGTACAGAACTTAATAAAATTTTACATGCTCCATTATACAAAAAAGAAGGTAAAAATAGTTTAGAAGAATTAGGCTATGTAAATGATGATATTGAAAATGCCAAAAAATTAAGAGAAATATATGAAAAAGGTAAAAACGATAAAAGCAGTAATGTTTTGCACGAAGCAGAAAAATTAGAAGGTAGTATTAGAAATACAGGAATTCATGCAGCAGGTATAATTATTGCACCAAAAGATTTAACAGAATTAATTCCTGTAGCTGCAGCAAAAGACTCTGATTTATGGGTTACACAAATAGAAGGAAATATTATTGAAAATGCTGGTGTTTTAAAAATGGATTTTCTTGGATTAAAAACTTTATCTATTCTTAAAAATGCCTTAGAACTTATAAAAATTAACCACAATGTAGCAATAGATTTAGACAATATTCCATTAGATGATGAAAAAACATATCAACTTTATCAACGTGGCGAAACAGAAGGAACTTTTCAGTTTGAAAGTCCTGGAATGCAAAAACATTTAAAAGATTTAAAGCCCGAAAAGTTTAATGATATTATTGCCATGATTGCTCTTTATCGTCCTGGACCAATAGCTTATATCCCCAATTATATTGCATGTAAGCATGGGCTAAAACCTATTAATTACGACTTACCAGAAATGGAAGAATATTTAGCAGAAACTTATGGTATTACAGTTTATCAAGAACAGGTAATGTTATTAAGTCAAAAACTTGCTAACTTTTCTAAAGGCGATGCTGATGTATTAAGAAAAGCAATGGGTAAAAAGAAAAAAGAAGAGTTAGATAAAATGAAAGCTAAATTTTTAGCAGGTGGAAAAGAAAATGGACATCCGAAAGATAAATTAGAAAAAATATGGACCGACTGGGAAGCATTTGCTTCTTATGCTTTTAATAAATCTCATGCTACATGTTATGCTGTAGTTGCTTTTCAAACTGCCTATCTTAAAGCTCATTATCCTAGTGAGTATATGAGTGCTGTTTTAAACTATGCAGGAAGCATAGATAAAATTAGAGATTTCATGGAAGTATGTAAAGATATGAGTATAAAAGTGCTTGGACCAGATATTAATGAAAGCTTCAAAGGTTTTTCGCCCAATAAAAAAGGAGAAATTAGATTTGGATTTGGTGGTATTAAAGGTGTTGGAGAAAATGCTATAGAAACGATAATTGAAGAAAGAAATTTAAATGGTGCATTTACTAGTATTTTTAATTTTATTAAAAGAGTAAATAAAAGAGCCGTTAATAAAAAATCTTTAGAAAGCCTTATTTACAGTGGCACTTTTGATAGTTTTACTGAATTGCACAGAGCCCAATATTTTTATATACCAGATGGAGATAAAACTACTGGCTTAGAAAAAATAATTAACTATGCTCAATTAAATGCATCAACAATTGAAAAAAATGCCAACACTTTATTTGGCGATTTAACAGAGCAAATTGAAGTACCAATACCTACCATTCCTAATTGTGAAGAGTGGCCTTTAATTGAAAAACTAGATTTGGAAAAAGAAGTTACAGGCATTTTTATTAGTGGACATCCTTTAGATAATTTTAAGTTTGAGCTTACACATTATAAAATAAGAGACATTGCCGATTTTAATGTAATAAAAGAAAGTAGTACATTAATTCAAGCTCAAAATAATAGTTTATTACATATTGCAGGTTTAATTACAAAAGTAAAACAAGGGCTCACTAAAGGTAATAAAAGCTTTGGTGTATTAACCATTGAAGATTACTCAAGCAAAACAGAAATATTTTTTTGGAGCGATGATTATATAAAATATCAGAACTATTTTGAAGTTGGTAAATGTATTTTTATCATGGGCTACTTTAAAGAAAGCTGGAAAGAAGGTAAATATGATTTAAAAGTAGAACGAATGACACTTTTAGAAAGTACCAAAGAAATGCTAACAAAAAATATTGAGCTTACTATTCAGCCAGAAAATATAACCAATGAATTAATAGATTTTCTTGCTAATAATATTAAAGAAAATATTGGCGATAGTTCTATCAACTTTAAAATTTTAGACATTTATAATAATATTGAAATATCACTTTTATCTAAAGAAAAAAGATTTAGAATTAATGATAATTTAATTCAGTTTATTCACGATGTCAATAATATTGATGTAAAAGTAGATCTGAAAAATTAGTATTATGTTTTTTGCTTTTATAAATGTTGCCTATGCTTGTTCTATACCTTTTTTATTATTAACTTATTTTGTAGGTAATAAAAAATATCAGCCAACAATTTATCAGCTTATTGCTGTTAGTAATCATTTATTAATTATTTATAGTTGGTATTTGTTGTATAAATTTTATCAATTAATTCAATGGACATTATCTTTAAATATTCCATTAACAGATAATATAAAAAACCAACCAATTGAAATTTCTTGGTTTCAAATAAAATTTATTTTACTAATAGTTTTGCCTTATTTGTTTTTGTTTAAAAAATTAGCAGCAAATAAATGGCTAACTATTATTTTACTTATTTTATTACAATGGGATGTAGTGGTTGATTTATTTCAAAACTTAATTATTAACCATCATACAGCAGGTATCTTATTTTATACACCTTATTTATTATTCTTTAAAATATTAAATTATATAGCATTATTCATAGCAGTTTATGCTTTACTTTGGCTCTTGAAAAGATTACCACATCAATCAGTAAAATAAATTATGTATTCTCCGATAATTGCAGTTTATAAATATGTACAATATTTTTTAAAAGCTAAAAATGGTAAGGGGCATGGCATTCACTCTCCTTTTATGTTTAATTTTATTACACATGTGCTGAATGATAATAAACATTATGAGCCTTACCAAAAAATAGAAATTATTCGTAAACAATTATTAAACAATTCACAGGTTTTAGATGTAGAAGATTTTGGTGCAGGCTCTAAACTAAAACTTACAAAACAAAGAAAAGTAAAAGATATAGCTGCTACCTCGTTGAAAAGTAAAAAGTTTGCACAACTATTATTTAGAATTGTACAATATTATCAACCTAAAAATATTGTAGAGTTAGGCACTTCTTTAGGTATTACAACTGCCTATTTAGCCAGTGGTAATAATACAGCACAAATAATAACAATGGAAGGTTCATCTGCTATTGCTTCTGTTGCAAAAGAAAATATTAAAAAATTATTTTTACAAAATATTCAATTAGTGCAGGGCAATTTTGATGAAACACTAACACCTACCATCAATTCAATTAATAAAATAGACCTTGCATTTTTAGATGGTAATCATCGTTACTTACCAACTATTCAATATTTTAATACTTTGCTTCCTAAACTACATAAAGAGAGTATAGTTATTTTAGATGATATACATTGGAGCAAAGAAATGGAACAAGCTTGGGAAGAAATTAAACATCATAATGCTGTAACATTAAGTATAGATTTATTTACCATTGGCATTGTTTTATTTAAAGAAGAATTTAAAACCAAACAACATTTTATTATTAAGTTTTAAAAAAGTAGCTAAAAAATAAGTTTACAAGCAATAAAAACAATAATTTCACGCCACAACCAATAACAATGATTGCAGCAATTTTAAAAGAGCCAAATTATGAAAATAGGGTTTCTCTTTTACCAGAACAAGTGCAAGCCCTTTGCAAAAAAAATGTACAAGTAGTTGTAGAAGAAGATGCAGGTAAAAATGCAAGTGCATTAAATAATGCTTATACTAATGCAGGTGCTACAATTGTAAGCAGACAAAAAGCTTTGGAGAGTGATATTATTCTTTCTATTCATCCTCTTTCAGCAAATGATTTAACTAGTGTAAAAAATAATGCAATTGTATTAGGTGTTTATCAACCTATTGCTCAAAAAGATTTAATGCAAACATGGGCTACTAAAAATATTTGTTGCTTTAGTATAGATATGATTCCAAGAACTACCAGAGCACAAAGTATGGATGTATTAAGTAGTCAAGCAAATATTGCTGGTTATCGTGCTGTATTAATAGCAGCTACTTTATTACCTCATTATTTTCCTATGTTTATGACTGCTGCAGGAAGTATTGCACCTGCAAAAGTTTTAATATTAGGTGCTGGTGTTGCAGGTTTACAAGCTATTGCTACTGCTAAACGTTTAGGTGCTGTAGTAGAAGTGTTTGATACCAGACCTGCAGTAAAAGAAGAAGTACAAAGTCTTGGTGCAAAATTTATAGAAGTAGAAGGTGCAGCAGATGTTAGCAAAGCTGGTGGTTATGCTGTAGAACAATCTGCTGAATACAAACAAAAGCAACAACAAAAAATTGCTGAAAGTGTTGCAAAAAGTAGTGTAATCATTACTACAGCTCAAATTCCAGGCAAACAAGCTCCTATTCTTATAACACAAGAAATGTTGCAATCAATGAAAACAGGTAGTGTAATTATAGACCTTGCTGCAGCTACAGGAGGCAATACTCCATTAACAAAAAATAATGAACAAGTAACTACAGAAAATGGTGTTGTTATTGTTGGTAATAGTAATTTACAAAGTGGTATGCCTGCAGATGCAAGTAAATTATATGGTAAAAATATTTTAAACTTTTTACAATTAATTATTACTAACGAAGGTGCATTAAACTTAAATTTTGAAGATGAATTAGTAAAAGGAACTTGTATTACTAATAATGGTAAAATTATTCATGAAAGATTAATTGGTTAATTCTTAAAATAACTTTTATATGCAAAATATATTAAACCTAATTACAGAGCATGAACAAATAATTTATATAGTTATACTCATGATATTTTTAGGTATTGAAGTAATAGGCAAAGTTCCTAGTGTATTACATACACCTTTAATGAGTGGTGCTAATGCAATACATGGTGTTGTAATTATTGGTGCTATCATTGTTATGGGCAAAGCAGAAAGTGATAATTATATGGCTCTTATTTTAGGATTTTTAGCTGTAATATTAGGTACATTAAATGTTGTTGGTGGTTTTGTAGTAACTGATAGAATGTTAGAAATGTTTAAGAAGAAAAAATAATACAAGCATTATAAAATTGATATAAGCATCATTTAAAAATATTTAAATTTTAATATTAATGTCACATATACTTACCTTATGTTATTTAATAGGCTCAATAACTTTTATTATTGGGTTAAAAATGTTATCGCATCCTGCAAAAGCAAGAAAAGGAAATCTTGTAGCAGCAGTAGGTATGGCTATTGCCATTTTTGGAACAATATTTTTATATGAAGAAGATGGTAATAAATTAGGTAATTATATATGGATTTTTAGTGGTTTAATAATAGGTACTGTGGTAGGTACTTTAATTGCTAAAAAAGTAAAGATGACTGCCATGCCACAAATGGTAAGTTTATTTAATGGTATGGGTGGTGCTTGTGCTGCTTTAATTTCTGTAATTGAGTTTCAGCATATAGCTCATAACTTGTCTAATGATGGTGGTATTATTCATCAAGGTATTTTAGTAAGTATTTTCTTAGGTGCCATTATTGGTTCTATTTCTTTTGCAGGTAGTATGATTGCTTGGGGCAAATTAAATGGTAATATTAAAGACTTTGCTTATGGTGGACAACAAGTAACTAATGTTGGTTTAATGCTTGTAATATTAGGTATTGCAGCATATTTACTTTTTTCTCTTTCTCCAGAAAATGCTTATTGGTTTTATATAATTTTTGGTGTTTCATTATTATATGGTGTATTATTTGTAATGCCAATTGGTGGTGCAGATATGCCTGTTGTAATTTCTTTATTAAACTCTTTTACAGGTGTTGCTGCTGCTTGTGGTGGATTTTTATATGATAATAAAGTAATGCTTACAGGTGGTATTTTAGTTGGTGCTGCTGGTACACTACTAACTATTTTAATGTGCAATGCCATGAACAGAAGTTTAAAGAATGTATTATTAGGCTCTTTTGGTGGTGGTACAAAATCTAATGCAGGAAATAAAGAACAAGGCTCTTATAAAGAAATTAGTTTAAACGATGCAGCTACTGTTTTGGCTTATTCTAGTAAAGTAATGATAGTACCAGGTTATGGTTTAGCTGTTGCTCAAGCACAACATACTTGCCACGAATTAGAAAAATTATTAGAAGAAAAAGGGGTAGAAGTAAAATATGCTATTCATCCTGTAGCAGGTCGTATGCCTGGTCACATGAATGTACTTTTAGCAGAAGCTGATGTTAGTTACGATAAATTACTTGAAATGGAAGAAGCTAACGACGAGTTTAAAAATACTGATGTAGTTTTAATCTTAGGTGCAAATGATGTGGTAAATCCTGCTGCTAAAAACGATCCTTCCTCTCCTATTTATGGTATGCCTATTTTAGAAGTAGAACAAGCTAAAAATGTAATTGTTAATAAAAGAAGCATGAAACCCGGTTATGCAGGTATTGAAAACGACTTATTTTTTCAGCCTAAAACTTCTATGCTTTTTGGCGATGCTAAAGCTGCTCTGCAAAAATTAGTTGCAGAAATTAAAAATGTTTAATCACTCATTTTTATTTTTAAAATTTTGTATCTCTATTTCTCTAAAAAAGTAATAGCTATTTTATTATTTATTCTTAACAACTTCTTTTAAAAATTTTCTTTCTTTTTGTTAACAAAACAAATAACCATTAATCAAGAAAATTAGTAAATTTATACTGCATTAATTATCCTTATGCATACCATAGAACCATATTATAATTGGCGACATATTTATATTGCAGAAGAAGATAAAAGAAGTCCATTTTATGGTCGTAAGTATAGCGAATTTGAATTTAGCCAAACAGTTTATAACTTTTATATACATCCTCAATGGGACGATTTTGGTAGTCGTACTTTATACTTAAAAATTATTTATGCCGATTATGAATTAAATTTTGCCATTATAGAAATGATTGGTGAATGGAATGATGCTATTGAAAATGATATCATGGAATTTAAAAGAGAAGTGGTAGATAAACTAATGGAACAAAACATCTACAAGTTTATTCTTATTACCGAAAATGTTTTAAACTTTCATAGTAGCGATAAAGAATATTATGAAGAATGGTTTGAGCAAACAAACGATAACAATGGTTGGATTGTAGCTTTAAATATGCCAGAAGCTACACAATACGATTTTAGAAAAAAGAAATTAAATTATTTTATAGAATTAATTGAGTTAGATAATTGGCGTGTGTACAAACCTTATCATTTATTTAAAAAAATAGATAACGAATTAAGTAAAAGAATTACGCTTTAGCATTTTACTAAATTATTTTTCCATCTTTCATGTGCAATACTCTATTACTTAATGATGCTAACTCTTCATTATGTGTTACAATTAAAAATGTTTGATGAAACTCATCTCTAAGTTGTGTAAATAATTGATGCATTTCTTTTGCATTCATACTATCTAAATTGCCTGTTGGCTCATCTGCAAAAACAATATAGGGTTGATTAATTAAAGCTCTGGCAACTGCTACACGTTGTTGTTCTCCTCCACTTAATTGGTTAGGTTTATTATCTATTCTGTTTTCTAAACCTAAAATAGTTAATAACTTTTTGGCTGCTTGTTTTACTTCAATATTTTTTCTTTTAGCAATCCATGCAGGAATACAAACATTTTCTAATGCAGTAAACTCAGGTAATAAATGATGAAACTGAAATATAAAACCAATTTGCTGATTTCTAAAAGCCGAAAGTTTTTTTCCTTTTAGTTGATGCAATGCTACATCGTTTAAAAATATTTCTCCTGTATCTGCATTATCTAATGTTCCTAAAATGTGTAATAAAGTACTTTTTCCTGCACCACTACTTCCTATAATACTTACAATTTCTCCTTTGTTAATAGTAATATCTATTCCTTTTAAAATTGATAAATCTCCATATTGTTTTGTAATATTTTTAGCTACTAACATGCAATATATTTTTGGTCTTATTTGATAACAATGTTACAATAAATTGTGCATTATGATTTAAATATTCAGTTTTTTAATTGGTTAATACTATAAAATGTTTCTTAATAAAATATTAATATTCAGTTTAATAGGTGTAAGATGTACTAGTTATTGCTACCTTTCAAAACAATGATTTGGTATTTTCATTTATAAAACTACATTTGCAAAAAATTGAACTTATGTTTTGGACTTTAGAGTTAGCAAGCTACTTAGAAGAAGCACCTTGGCCAGCTACAAAAGATGAGCTAATAGACTATAGTATTCGTAGTGGTGCACCAATTGAAGTTGTAGAAAACTTACAAGAATTAGATGATGAAGGAACTGAAGTGTACGAAAGTATTGAAGACATTTGGCCAGATTATCCTAGTCAGGATGATTTTATGTTTAATGAAGATGAATACTAATTTTAGTAAACAAAAAATTTATGTTAGCCACTTTTATAGTGGCTTTTTTTATGTTGGTTTATTGCCAAATTCTGATGATTAATCTTTTATCTGGTTGGTCTATATTTTTAATAATTACATCATATTCTTTTGCTATAGTAGCTGCTGATGGCTCTTCATTATTACAGGTATTATCTTTCTTTTTTCTTTTAATATTTAAAATCATTATTTCATTCTCGTAGCTAAAAGATGTATTGATGTTGGTAGTATCTTGTATAAAATTCATTGCATAATGAATAGGAAAATTATTTACCTCATCATCATCTACATCAACATCATCTGTGGCATGAGCATTAATTAATTTTGCTTTTTGATGTTTAGCAATCCAATATAATGAGTCTGCTTTTACCTTTATTAACTTTACACTATCCATCATTTGATGCATATTGTTTTTATTAAACTTAAACTGATATTTTGCTTGAGCTATATTTTTATTATTAAAATAATTACCTAATTGGTTTAATTTACTTACCCAAACATTAATTGTACTATCAAAATTTATTTTATTGCCTTGTACTGTAAATATTTTTTTTGTATTCATAGCATTATTTATCATAACAATACTATCTGTATTGTTAAGTACAAAGCCTTCTATCACTTGCTGAAAATTTGCTTGTGTAGTTTGTATAGCTGCTATATCATTATGAGTATTTTCAGTTGTTTTATTTAGGTTGTCTTTTAAATTATCTTGTTTAGTTTTTACAATATTTTTATTAATCTCTTCTTGTAATGGTTGTTTAAAAAAGAATAAAGGATTAAACAATGGATTACTAATTTTTGCTGCCATTGGTTTTATATAAACAAATACATCATCTTGAATGTTGTTAGTTTTTTGTACAGCTTTTACACTATTATTATTTTGATGATTAAACTTATTATGCTTTGGTAAAAGCCATGTAATACTTACAATAGCCATTAAAATAAACAATAAAGCAGCTACATGTTTTTGATAATTAAAACTAAAACTATTTTGGTTTACAGTCATTCTTCTTACTCTTTGCAATAAGCTATTTTTATTGCTTACTGCATGCATTGTAATGGTAGAAGGTGTATTAGCAACAGCAACTTTTAATAAAGCTTCTGCATAAGTTGTAGGGTTGTATTTAAATTGTAATACCCAATCATCGCAACTATTTTCTCTTTCACTTTGTATATGCTTACTAATTGCTTTGGTAAATG
Organism: Bacteroidota bacterium; assembly: GCA_963169635.1. Classification (GTDB taxonomy): domain Bacteria; phylum Bacteroidota; class Bacteroidia; order Chitinophagales; family Chitinophagaceae; genus UBA1930. The sequence goes on along the minus strand of CAUJDL010000075.1, from coordinate 12,208 downwards.
GATTAAAAAACAACATAATTTCTATAATAGAAAGTAAAAGATTGAGTAAATAATCCATTCTTTTTATGTGTGCTAATTCGTGCAAAAGCACAGCCTCCATTTGTGTTACACTTAAATAATTAATACTAGCTAATGGAACTAAAATAATAGGCTTTAAAAAACCAATGGTTAATGGCGATGTAATTTTTTCACTTAAAAATATTTTTACATTGCTTTTAATACCTAATAAAGCAGCTGTTTCTTTTATATATAATTTCCAATGTACATCTATTTTATGTAAGCCAGTGTTTTTAAGTGTTTGAGCAGCTGAGTAATTTTTTAGCCATTGAAAAAAAAGGATTGTTAATACTAATAAATAAGCAATAGATAAATAAGGTAAAAGCTTTTCGGCAAATACTAACACATTTAATAATACAGAACGAAAATTATTAGTATCGTATGCTACCACTACTACATTACTAATATCTGTAATTGCTAATGCTGTTGGATGATAAGATTGATTGTATTGTATAAAATAAAAAGAACAAGTGAAAACAAACCAAACAAACCCTGCTATCTGAATTGTGGCTGCAAGAAAATATTTTGTTTTGGCAGATAACTGTATTGTTTTAGTAATGATGCTATAAGCAGTCCATAACAAAGCCATTTGCCATAAACTATGTATAATAGCATAACCTAAAGATTGAAGTATTACAGCATTTGCTAAAACATTCATATACTATCTTTTTTTCAACTGGTTTAATAACTGCTGAATTTCTTCTAACTCTTCTTTATTAGGTTTATTATTACCTAATGCTTGCATTACTAATTGTGCAGATGAACCACTAAAAAGAGAGTCTATCATTTTATTGACAAATTGATTTTGGGTACTTTCTTTACTTACATTGGCTGTATAAATATGTGTTTTGCTGCTATCATCTCTTTTTACTAATCCTTTTTCAAACATAATTTGCATAAGTTTTAATGTAGTAGTATAGCCACTATCTTTATGCAAACTCAGCACTTCATGTACTTCACGTACAGTGGCAGATTTTTTATTCCACAATACACTTAAAATTTCTAATTCGCTTTCTGTGGGTTTTATTTTTTTATTATGCACCATTTTACGATTTAATTCGTAGGCAATTTACTAAGTTCTTCGTAAATGAAAAATTAAAATTTGATGAGTGGAAATTGATAAAAAATTGTGTTGATTTATTCTTTCATTTTTTTATCCCCAAAAAGATAATATTTATGTGTAAAATCAGCCTTTCATTAACAAAAGGAGTAATACATTTGCTACCATAAAGTTTAAAATAAAAAATTATGTCAGCAGTATCAGAAAAAGTAGAAGTTTTAATTATAGGTAGTGGACCAGCAGGTTATACAGCAGCAATTTATACAGCACGTGCAGGCTTAAAACCTGTTTTGTATCAAGGCATACAGCCAGGTGGTCAATTAACCATTACAACAGAAGTAGAAAATTATCCTGGTTATCCTGAAGGTGTTCAAGGTCCAGAAATGATGGTAGATTTTGAAAAACAAGCTACAAGAATGGGTGCTGATATACGTTATGGCATTGCTACTAAAGTAGATTTTTCTAAACAACCTTATCAAGTACAAATTGATGAAGAAAATTGGATAGAAACTAATGCAATAATTATTTGTACAGGTGCTTCAGCAAAATGGTTAGGCATTCCAAGTGAAGAAAGATTAAATGGTATGGGTGTTAGTGCTTGTGCTGTTTGCGATGGTTTTTTCTTTAAAGGAAAAGAAGTAGCTATTGTAGGTGCAGGAGATACAGCTGCTGAAGAAGCAATTTATTTAAGTAAATTATGTACTACTGTACACATGATAGTAAGAAGAGATGCTATGAGAGCAAGTAAAGTAATGCAAGAAAGAGTTTTAGCTACACCTAATATTAAAATTTATTGGAATAGCGAAACAGATGAAATTTTAGGTGAAAATAAAACAGAAGGTGTAAGAATTAAAAATAATATAACAGGCGAAAAAACAACAATTGCTATCAGTGGTTTTTTTGTAGCCATTGGTCATCAGCCAAACAGCGATATTTTTAAAGGCTGGTTAGATATGGATGAAGCTGGTTATATAAAAACAATGGCAGGCACATCTAAAACAAATATTGCAGGTGTATTTGCTGCTGGCGATGTACAAGATAAAATTTACAGACAAGCTGTAACAGCTGCAGGCTCTGGCTGTATGGCTGCTTTAGATGCTGAAAGATATTTATCTGGTTTAGAAAATTAATTATCAACTTTTAAAACTTTCATTTGCTTACCATACAATTACATAATTTATTATTTTACGCTTATCATGGTTTGTTAGAAGAAGAAAAGATTTTAGGCAATGATTATGTAGTAAATATTACCTTACAGCAACATGCTGTAGCTGCTGCTATTACAGATATTCAGCAATGTACTAATTATGCAGATGTTTATACTTTGGTAGCACAAAGAATGCAAGTACCTACTCCTCTATTAGAAACTTTAGCTCAAGATATTTGTAACCTTATTTTACAAAATTTTTTATTGGTAGATATGGTTTTGGTCAATATTCAAAAAGTACACCCACCAATAACTACTATTCAAGGTAGTGTAAGTGTGCAATTTGAATTAAAAAGAAGCTAACTTTAAGCACCCTTAATAAATATGATACCAAGTAATTAAACTTCATCTAAAAAACTAACTGCATGAAATACTTTAATTTTTATTCTAAACAAGATATTTTATCGCTTACACATATTAGAAAGTTTGAAACAAAGTTGGGCGAAAGAATTCGTTGCATATCTCCTGGCTCTAATTTAGAAGAAGCATTACAACAACCTTCTATAAAATTTGTACTATTAGGTATTCCAGAAGATATTGGTGTAAAAGCTAATAATGGTATTGGAGGTGCTGCAAGTGCATGGCTTCCTTTTTTACAATCTTTCTTAAATATACAAAGCAACGATTTTTTAGATGGCTCAGATATTTTATTATTAGGCCATTTTGATTTTACTTCTTTAGCTACTATTATTGAAGCTAATGCAGATAATGCAGAAGAAAAAATTATTGCTTATCGCCATGCTGTAAATACAATAGATACTCAAGTAGAGCAGTTAATGCACCTTATTACTCAAAATAGAAAAATGCCTATTGTAATTGGTGGTGGGCATAATAATGCTTATCCATGTATTAAAGGTGCTGCTAAAGGTTGGTACAAAGCAAGTGTAATACCTCTTGCACAAATCAATGCTATAAATTTAGATGCTCATACAGATTATAGACCAATGGAAGGCAGACATAGTGGCAATGGTTTTAGATATGCAGAAGAAGATGGTTATTTAGAAAAATATTGTATGGTAGGCATTCACGAAAATTATTTACAACAAAATGTTTGGATGGATATTGTAAATAATCCTTTTACTGATTGCATTACTTACGAAGATATTTTTATTCATGAAAAGAAAAATTTTTTACAAGCAGTTTTTCATGCAACAGATTTTACAGAAGATACTTTAACTGGTATTGAATTAGATTTGGATAGTATAGAAAATACTTTAAGCAGTGCTACATCGCCTGTTGGACTAACTGCTAATCATGCAAGACAATTTATACATTATGCTACCATACAAAGCAAACCTGCTTACTTACATATTTGCGAAGGTGCTACACAACTAAGTGATGGAAGAACTAATATTACTACAGGAAAACTCATTAGTTTTTTAGTAAGTGATTTTATAAAAGCAATTAGTTTCTAAAAAATCATTATTTTCAATAGTATTTTTAAGTAAAATATATACCAATTGAATATTTTATATCGTTTAATAAATAAGTAAACTAATAGAAATATAGATTAAATTTTATGATAAAAATCTTTGTTGCATTTATAGCTTGCTTTTTTATTATTCTTTGTAATGCACAGGATTTTAATGTTCGTACACCCAAACAAAAGAGAAATACTTTTGCAAAAAATTTTGTAAAACTTGTTAATAGTGCTCCTAATTTTTTTAAAGAAATAACAGATAAACCCTCTACTGGTAAAGATTCTATTTTCACAGACTTTACTTCTTATTATAATAAAATAAAACTTAATGGTGCAGTTTATGGCAGAATAATTATAGACTCTGTACCAACAGCAGCATATTATTTTGGCAGTTATAATAATATGGAAATTGCAGAAGGTGTTTATATAAATTTAAGTAACCAAATTGCAGAAGCTTTTGGTGGCAATGTTTTATTTAAAAGTTTAGATGGTAATAAAAATACTGATTGGTTTAGACAAACTAAAATTGCTTATACACAAAACAATGGCTTTTTCTTATTTAATATTTTTGTAGAGCTGTATAAATTTAATACAGATACTGATAGTACATTTTCTATTATTTTAAGAGTAAAGGGTGGCAAACCTCCTTTCTATTATAAGCTTGCACAAAATGAACCTATCAGTAGTTTTATGTTTGCCAGTGCATTAAAAGCACAAATGAAAACCTTTCAAAGAAATAAATATCAAGAAGAATGTTTAGGACAAATACCACCATTTGTTTGTACAGGAACACGTAGAAGTAAAGACTCTCTCAAAATTGTTTATACAAAACAAGGCTTTAAATATTTGCCAGATGCTAATAAAGAATTTGAAATTGCATTAACCAATATTAGGGTAAGCCTCAACGAACATTATGTTTATTACTTACCTATACCTAATAAAAATACATTAAGAGAAGTGGTTTTTCTAAAGTTTGATGATATAGAAAAACCACATCCTAAAACATTAAACCTTGTATTGTTAGAAGCTAGTAAAAACAATTATCTTTTAGAGCTACAATTTATTTATAAGTAATTGTTTATTTTAAAAATAATAACTCTCTGTACTTAGGCAAAGTCCAATCATCATCATTTACTAAACGTTCTAATTTATCTACATGATAGCGTAATTTATTAAAGTAAGTTTCTTTTACTTGGCTACAATATGCAATAGCTTTTGTACGAGTATCTTCAATTTTATTAACAATTTTTCTAGCTTCTACTAAAGCATTAGTTTGTTCGTAAATAAATTGTAAATGTTTGCTTACATCTTTTAAAATTGCTAATTGTCCAGCATAATCAGCTTCTTTAAAACCTAAAGTTTTTAAGCCATTAATATTCGTTAATAATTTATTTTGATAATTAATAGCAGCAGGAATAATATGGTTTAAAGCTAAATCTCCCATTACTCTTGCTTCTATTTGTATTTTCTTAATATACTTTTCTAATTCTATTTCGTGTCTTGCTTCTAATTCAGAATGAGTAAAAACATTATTTTTCTTAAATAAGTGCAATGTTTTTTTATCTACCATAGCATCTAAAGCAAGAGGAGCAGTTGGTATATTAGTTAGCCCTCTTCTTTCTGCTTCATGATGCCAAGCTTCGCTATAACCATCTCCATCAAATAATATTTTTTTACTTTCAGTAATATATTTTTGAAGTGTTTGCATAATAGCAATTTCTTTCTTCTCTCCTTTTTCAATAAATTTATCTACATCAACTTTAAAGTTAGCTAAGGTTTCGGCCATAATAGTATTTAAAACTGTCATAGCATTTGCACAAGTAGCACTAGCACCAACAGCACGAAACTCAAATTTATTTCCTGTAAAAGCAAAAGGCGATGTTCTATTTCTATCTGTATTATCTAATAATAATTCTGGAATACTTTTATGAATATCTAATTTTAAAATAGCTTCATCTTGTTCATCAAATTTTTCTCCAACACGAGCTTCTATTTCGTCTAAAACTTTATTTAAATATTCTCCTATAAAAACAGAAACAATAGCTGGTGGTGCTTCACTTGCTCCTAATCTATGCTCATTACCTGCATTGGCAATAGCAGCTCTTAATAAATCTGCATAATCGTGTACAGCTTTAATGGCATTAATAAAAAATGTAAGAAACATTAAATTGGTTTTTGGTGTTTTGCCAGGAGCTAATAAATTAATTCCTGTATCTGTACTCATACTCCAATTATTATGTTTACCACTACCATTAATTCCTGCAAAAGGTTTTTCGTGAAGTAATACTCTTAAATTATGTCTGTAAGAAACTCTTTCCATTACATCCATTAATAAAGTATTATGATCTACAGCAATACTTACTTCTTCAAAAATTGGTGCACACTCAAATTGTCCTGGTGCTACTTCATTATGTCTTGTTCTTAAAGGAATACCTAATTTATATGCTTCTACTTCAAAGTCTTTCATAAAAGCTAAAACTCTTTCTGGTATTGAGCCAAAATAATGATCTTCTAATTGTTGTCCTTTAGCAGGAGAAGCACCAAAAACAGTTCTGCCACATTGTATAATATCTGGTCTTGCATTAGCTAAACCTTCATCTATAATAAAATATTCTTGCTCCCAACCTAAAGTTGCAGTAACTCTGGTAATATTTTTATCAAAATAATTACAAACATCTACAGCACTTTTATTTAATGCATCTAAAGCTTTTAAAAGTGGTGCTTTATAATCTAAAGATTCGCCTGTGTAAGAAATAAAAATTGTAGGAATACATAAAGTATTGCTTCCACCAATTTCCATAATAAATGCAGGAGAAGAAGGGTCCCATGCTGTATAACCTCTTGCTTCAAAAGTTGTTCTTAATCCTCCATTAGGAAAAGATGAAGCATCTGGCTCTTGTTGTACTAATGTAGCACCATCAAATTCTTCAATTGGTGTGCCATCACTTTTTAAAGTAAAAAATGAATCATGTTTTTCTGCTGTTGTGCCTGTTAATGGCTGAAACCAATGCGTATAATGTGTTACTCCTTTACTTTCTGCCCAAGCTTTTAATCCAATAGCTATTTGGTTTGCTGCATTTCTGTCAATTTTTTTACCACTTTTTATACTACCACAAAGGCTTTTATACATATCATCACTTAAATATTCTCTGGCAGTTTTTAAGGTAAATACATTTTCGCCAAAAATGGCTGTTGCCTTTGGAGAAGTTACTGATTTTTGCTCTTCTTTATTTAAGATTGAATTGATTAAAGAAAACCTAATTGACATATTTTTGAGTTTTATAAGTGCAAATATTGGATATTTTATCATAAAAATGAATTATTTTTTTTAGAAATCTTCATTTTTCTACATTTTACTCAAAAATAAATGTATATATATTTATTTATAATATATTGTTTGGTAACCCTAATTTTTGGTTTTAAAACGCATGATTGCTAATAATGGAGTAATTAAAAATGGTAAAACAAAACTTTTATAACGAACAATTGCTCCTGAAAAAGTTACTGTAAATCCTGCAATAAATAATAATGAAATAGCAAAGAAAATACAGGCATAAAATAAGGGATGAATTTTTTGTTGCTTATCTCTATATACAAAAAATAAAACAATGAAAATAACCAACAAAATATTTTCTATAATAGCAGGTATATAACCTACATTTTTAAATTCAGTGATATGTGGCCTTAAAAATGCCATATCAAATGCAAAAGGAAAATATTTAATAAAGCCTAAAAAATTAGGTTGTAAAATTGGTACACTTATTTCGCTACCACCACTTAACTGCATAAACTCATGTTGCTTATTAGCAATGTATGCAGGTAAGTTTAATGCTACATGAATAAAGGGTGATAAAAAAAACAGCAACAATGCTATACCATAAATTAAAATAAACGTAGGTAAAATTTTTTTAAACTTAATAGATAAAAACCATGTAAATAATGCCATCACTAATGCTAAACAAACATAGTTTCTTAAACTAAAAAGTAGTAGTAGTAACAATAGCATTAGTATATTTTTTCTTAAAGTAAAACCACTTTGTAATGATTGATAAAAGAAATAAAATATTAACCCTGTAATAGAAAATATTAAACCATCTCTATGAATACCACTACTCCAAAACAAAAAAGAAGGAATACAAAAAATGGGTATTAATAGCCATAAACTTTTTGTATTAAATGTAGCTTTCATTACCCTATAAAAACCTATTAACCCAAAGAAAAATAAAAATTTAAAAAAGATAATATTGATAAAATAATTTTTAAAAGAAAAATATTGCATATAGCTAATAGCTTAATAATGATATTTGTTTTTAAATCGTTCCAGTAAGAATTATAACCTATAAATACATTGCCAATATCGTTGTAACCATAATTAAATAAATCTTTTAAAAAAAACATAGGATTGCTTAATAATACATCTGTTTCTGCAAGGCTATAATTAAAATATCTAAAACTATCACTGTTTGTATGATAAGCAGGAAGCAAATAAAACATAGCATATCCAAGCCCTGCACAAACTTTTAAAATAAATAAGCCTACAAGTATTTTTTTGTTGATACCTGTATGGGTAAAAAACTTAATTCTTGTAATAATAAAACTAAATGTAGCAAGATAAAATATGAATAGTAAATAATACAAGTGAAAAATTTAAAGCAAAATAAGCAAAATAAAAAAGTATGCAAGTATTATTTATACAATCTATCTACTATTGTTCAATTTCAAATTTTTCGGTAGTTGTAGGTAATTGAATTTTGCTGGTATAATCTTGTAAAAATAAAATTAGTTCACTTGCCTCTTGTGGTGGCATCATAGATTTTAAATATGTTTTTTTACCATTAGCATATACAATTATTGTAACAATAGGTGCATCGCAACAATCTATATCAGGAAATTTTAAGCTTTCATAATTACTTGCTTTTATAGCTTTCATTAATATATTAAATTGTTTGTTAGTTAATGTACCTTGAAAGCTGCCAGAATTTTCTGCTTGTTCTTTGCCTCTAGATTCAAAAAATTGTCTTTGTACTCTTGCAGTTTTATCTGCATTAACTTCTAAAGATAAACTTGGGCATGTACCAAAACATCTGGTTGAGTGATAAACAAATTTTTCAAAACCTGTTATTTGATTTTTAGTACTTGCACAACTAACAGTAAAAAACATTAAACTAATGATAATAATATTTTTGAATAACGATTGTTGTAGTTTCATAATAAATATTTTCAGGCTATGGAATAAATTTTTATAAAGATATTATTCTAACAGATAAATAGCTTTACTTTAGCTAATTAGTTTTAAAAATTATGCTTTTATTTGGTATTGATAATTTACTTACACAGCAACCTACTTGGAAAAATAGAAGAATAGGTTTTGTAACCAATAATGCAGCAACTAACCATCAATTAATTCCTTCTAGAAAAATTTTATTAGCTAATGGTTTTAATATTGTAAAACTTTTTTCGCCAGAACATGGTTTACTTGTAAATGGTGCAGATGGAGTAGCTATAAATAATGCAATTGATAATTTAACACAACTACCAATTATCAGTTTATACAATAAAACTTTACAACCTACAGCAGAGCATTTACAAGATATAGATATTGTATTATTTGATATTCCAGATATTGGCTGTAGATATTATACTTATTTATGGACGATGACTTATTTGTTAGATGCATGTAAGCAACATCATAAACCATTCATCATTTTAGACAGGCCAAATCCTTTATCTGGTAATTTATTATTAGCAGAAGGTCCAATGTTAGATGAAGAAAATTGTAGTTCATTTATTGGTCGTTATAATATTCCATTACGCCATAGTTGTACTATGGGTGAGTTGGCTTTATATTTTAATGATGTAAAAAATATACATGCTTCGTTGAGTGTTATCACTTGTAAAAATTGGGACAGAAATAATTTGCACCCACATTGGCAAATAGCATTTGTACCCACTTCTCCTGCAATACAAAATTTTAATACTGCTTTATTATATGCAGGGCTTGGATTATTAGAAGCTACTAATTTAAGTGAAGGTAGAGGCACTGATACTCCTTTTACAATTGCTGGTGCACCATATTTAAAGCATACAGAAATTTGCCAACTATTTAATTCTTTACAAGATGAGGTAATACTAAAACCAATACAGTTTACACCTACTACTAATAAATATAAAAATGAAATTTGCAATGGTGTAGCTTTTCATGTACAAAACATGCAAACTTACCATGCTGTGTTTACAGCTTTACTTTTTATTAAAATTGTTAAAGATTTTCATCCTAATCATTTTGCATGGAGCAATTATCCTACACTTGTAAATCCAACAGGTGCACAACATTTAGATAAGTTATTAGGTATTGCAAACAGCGAAAAAATTATTGATTTACCGATGCAATTATTCTTAAAAAAAATAGAGCAAATAACCAATGTTAGTAGTTGGAGGCAAACAATTAATCCATATTTATTATATCCTTCAACTATTTAGTTTATGTTAAAAATTAATTCTTATTAAAAATGTACTTATACTTGTATAAGTTTGTAAAATGTAAAATTTATTTATGAAAAAAAATCTGCTATTCGTTTTAATTATGTGTGCAGCATTATACAGTTCTGCACAACAAAAATCTTATAAAATTTCTATCATTGCTTTTTATAATTTAGAAAACTTTTATGATACATTAGATAACCCTCGTGTAAATGATGAAGAGTTTTTACCTTCTGGACCAAGAAATTATAATGGAAATATTTACTGGGATAAAGTAGGCAAATTGGCAACAGTACTTTCAAGAATTGGTACTGATGATAAACCAGAAAATTTAAGTCCTGATGGTGCTGCAATTATTGGTGTTGCAGAGGTAGAAAATGATACAGTATTAGCAGATTTAGTAAAGCATCCATTACTTGTAAAAAGAAATTATCAAATAGTACATTACGATAGTAGAGATGCTCGTGGTGTAGATGTTGGTATGCTTTATAATCCAAAATATTTTAAAGTATTAGACAGTAAACCACTTTTTGTAAAATTACCTGGTGGCTCTAAAGATGCTTATTATACAAGAGATATACTTTGGGTAAAAGGAGAATTAGATGGAGAAATAATTCATGTATATGTAAATCACTGGCCTAGTCGTTATGGTGGTGAAGAACGTAGTGCACCAGCACGTGAAGCTGCTGCAGCTGTTTGTAAAAAACATATTGATAGTATTGCTGCTGCTGATGGAGAACAAAAAGTAATTGTAATGGGCGACTTAAATGACGACCCAATAAATAATAGCATTACAAGAGTATTAAATGCTAAAGGTAAAATTAAAGATGTAAGAAAAGGTGGTTTATTTAATCCTTGGACAGCAATGTATAAAAAAGGTTTTGGTACATTAGCTTATCAAGATGCTTGGGGCTTATTCGATCAAATTATTATTTCTTATCCATGGTTAGATACAGAACAAAAAGGATTTTATTTTTATAAACAAGCAATATTTAATAGAGAGTTTTTAACAGAAAATAAAGGACGCTATAAAGGTTATCCTATGCGTACTTGGGATGGTAATACTTATAGAGGAGGTTATAGCGACCACTTACCTACTTATTTAGTTTTCTTGAAAAAAATGTAATTGATTGTAAGATTTGATTGATGTAATTATGATGTGCAAAACATTGAATAAATATTTTTTATTTTTTTTATTTTCATTGAGTTTACTGAGTTGTAAAAACAATCAGCAAGAAGAGAATAATAAAACCAAAACTTCTTATGATGTACAACAGTTAAGGTATCATGTTATTAATATTTATCCTCATAATGAAAATGCTTTTACTGAAGGTTTAGAATGGAGCAATGGTTTTTTATACGAAGGAACTGGAGATACTGAATACACAGGTAATAGCAAATTAGCTAAAGTAGATGTAAAAACAGGAAAAGATTTACAGAAAATAAATTTAGCTAAAGAATATTTTGGAGAAGGCATTACTATTTTAAATAATAAAATTTATCAGCTTACTTATAAAGAGCAAAAATGTTTTGTGTACGATGCAAATACTTTTAAACTCATCAAAGAGTTTAGTTATGAAGGCGAAGGCTGGGGAATGACAAATGATGGACAACATATAATTATGGGTAATGGTAGTAATAATTTATATTACAGAAACCCAGAAACATTTGCTATTGTAAAAACTTTAAGTGTAAGTAACCAATATGGTCCATTAGGAAGTATTAATGAATTAGAGTTTGTAAATGGTTTTATTTATGCCAATGTATGGACTACTTTTAAAATTGTAAAAATTGATACCAACACAGGCAAAGTAGTTGCAGAAGCTAACTTAGAAGATATTTTAGTTAAATATGCCCCTGATGATTTGAATAGAAAAATTGATGTAATGAATGGTATTGCTTATGATAGCACAAGCAATCATTTTTTTATTACTGGCAAATATTGGTCTAAACTTTTTGAATTAGAATAAGTCTAAAAATTTTG
>CAUJDL010000074.1 GCA_963169635.1 Bacteroidota bacterium | reverse complement strand
TAAATACAAATAATAAAGATATAACACCAATAGAACCTCAAATAATTATTTCTGAAACTTTTGTGTAAACATGAAAATTAATAAAAACATATTAACACAAATTCAAAACATTATTACCAATGCTCAGGTACAAGCTATTCGTAGTGTAGATACACAACGAGTACTAATGTATTGGCAAATTGGTAAAGTTATTTTTGAAGAAGAACAACAAGGTAAAGAAAGAGCAGAATATGGTAAATATTTAATCAAATCTATTTCTGCAGAATTTCAACCAAAATTAGGTTCTGGCTTTTCAGTTAGGCAATTAGAAAGATACAGACAATTTTATAGACAATTTCCAATTGCGTCTGCACTGAGGACGCAATTCAGTTGGACGCATTATAAAACACTTTTAAGCATTGACAATAAAGATAAAAAAGATTTTTATATAGCCGAAACTGAAAAAAATAATTGGACAGCCAGACAATTAGAAAGACAAATTAATAGCCAACTATTTGAACGATTATTACTAAGCAATGATGTACAAAGTGTTTTAGCTGTTGCAAGAGCAGAAAAATTACCTAACGATGCTAAAGAAATTATTAAAGACCCAATGGTACTTGAGTTTTTAGGTTTAAGAAAAGAAACTGCTTATTATGAAAAAGATTTAGAAACTGCCATTATTACCCATTTGCAAGAGTTTATTTTAGAACTGGGCAATGGCTTTAGTTTTGTAGCAAGGCAAAGAAGATTACATATTGACGGAGATGAATTTTTTATTGACTTAGTTTTTTATAATCGGTTATTACAATGTTTTGTAATTATTGAAATTAAAAATAGTAAACTTACTCATCAAGATATTGGTCAATTACAAATGTATGTAAACTATTACGACCAATACGAAAAACAAGATTTTGAAAACCAAACTATTGGTATTTTATTATGTACAGATAAAAACGATGCTGTAGTTAAAATTACATTACCCAAAAATAATAATACCATTATTGCAAGTAAATATCAATTATACTTACCTACAGAAAAACAATTGATAGAAGAAGTACAAAAAGAAATAAAAAAATTAAATAATGACAGTAACTGATATCAGGCAAATACTTGAAGCACCATATAACCGTACTGTTTGGAAAAAATTTATTCAAACACAGTTTACCAATAACCAATTAGTTAAAAACGAAACTCCCTATCAGCTAAGCCAAAGCAATCTTTATACTGAATGTTTATTTTTAGGTAATTATGCAGTAGATGATTATACTAAAATTGGCATTTATGAAGTACAAATTGCCGATAATGTAAATTTAATTAAAAATCGTGTAGGCTTACGCAATCTTATTAAAAGCCTTACACAACAAGTTGCTGGTGCAATGGTTGTTTTTGTTCAAGGCAATAAATGGCGATTTAGTTATATAAGCAAATATTATATTAGAGATAAAGAAACCAATAAAATAATAGATAAAGAAACTGCACCTAAACGCTTTACTTATCTTTTTGGTAAAGGCGAAAAAGCTTTAACAGCTGCTATTAGATTTAATAAATTAATTCAAAAACAAAAAGATAATTTATTTGAAAACCTTAGCTTACACGACTTTGAAGATGCTTTTTCTGTAGAAAAATTAAGTAAAGAATTTTTTGCCAAGTACAAAGAAATTTATGAAGATTTTGTAGAGTTTATTACAGGCAAAAGATTTATAAAAAAAGGTAGTAAATGGGCCGAAATTAAAACACATGAACCACATTTTCAATTAAGAAATTATTTTGATAACAATGAAAAATTAGCCAGAGATTTTTTTAAAAGAATGTTGGGGCGTATTGTGTTTTTATATTTTATACAAAAGAAAGGTTGGTTGGCTGTACCTGCTAAAAAAAATAAAAATAATACAAGTAAAAATGAAGAGATAGATTGGGGTACAGGCGACCAAGATTTTTTATTTAATTTATTTCAGCATGCTACATATAAAGAAAGCTTTTATGCTGATTATCTTGTACCACTATTTTTTAACACACTTAACAATCCTGATGGAAAACTTAACCTCGATAAAAAATTATTTAACAACCCATCTGCCATATTAACTAATAATAATTTTCCTTATTTAAATGGTGGATTATTTGATAAAACACAAGATTTTAAGTACGATAAAATTGTATTGCCCAGTAAAATATTTGAAAAATTATTTACTACTTTTAATGAGTATAATTTTACCATTTACGAAGATGCACCAGATGAGCAAACTGTAGCTGTAGATCCTGAAATGTTAGGTCATATTTTTGAAAATTTATTAGAAGATAATAAAGATAAAGGAGCATTTTATACACCTAAAGATATTGTACATTATATGTGCAGAGAAAGTTTGCACAACTACATTTATACCTATACACAAAACCAAAATAACAATGATTTTAAACAAAGATTAAAACAATATAACGATACTTACGATATAAGCTTATTTAGTAAAGACGAAATAAAAAAAATAGACCGTGCTTTAGAAGATGTAAAAATTTGCGACCCAGCCATTGGTTCTGGAGCTTTTCCAATGGGTTTATTACACGAAATTTATCATCTTAAAATACCTATAGAAGATGTAAAAGGCTTTAAAGCCAAAAGCCCTGCCAACCTTAAAAAACATATTATAGAAGAAAGTATTTATGGTATAGATATAGATAATGGTGCTGTAGATATAGCACGTTTGCGTTTTTGGTTAAGCTTAGTGGTAGATGATGTAAAACCACAACCCTTACCCAATTTAGCTTTTAAAATTGTATGTGCCAATACACTTATACCTTTAGGTACACCCAAAGGCGACTTAAGTGGCAGCCACGAAATTGCTAAACAAATAGAAACTATTAGAGAAGTTTATTTTAATGCAAGTAAAGAAGATAAAAAAGATTTAGAACGACAATTTAAAGAACTACAAAATAAATTATGGACTACTGCTAAAGATTGGGTAAGTAAAGAAGATGCAGAAATTTATCATAAAATTAGTGAGTTTAACCCCTTTGAAGATAAAAGCTGCTCTTGGTTTGACCCTTGGTGGATGTTTGGTATTAAAGATGGTTTTGATATTGTAATTGGTAATCCTCCGTATGTAATACCAACTTTATCAAAAGAAAATAGAGAAATTTATAAATCATTATATAAAAGTGCTTTATATCAGATAAACTTATATTTACTTTTTGTTGAAAAAGGTAGTTTTTTACTAAAAAAGAATGGAGTATTATCATATATTATTCCAAATACTTGGCTTGTAAATAAAGCAGTAACAGAATTTAGAAAATTATTAATTTCAAAATTTAATATACTTTCAATTGTAGATTTAACCTCTGAAGATATTTTTGATGCTACAGTTTTACCAATAATTTTATTTCTAACTATTTCTAAGGAAAATGAAAATGATATTTCAATTTATAAAGTATTCAACGATGAGTTTAATTATTTAAAAAATTTAAAAAAATCAGATATTAAGAATGATGAAAATTATTTGATAAATTATCAGATAAGTGATGTAAATAAATTTATTATCGAAAATATTGAAGGTGACAATGTCCCATTGTCTCACATATCAAAGATTTCTTTTGGAGCTAAATTTTATCAAGTAAATAAGGGTAAACCTAAACAAACTAGAGATATAGTAGATAATCATTCATATACTCATAAGAATGCAATAAATAATAACTGTTTAAAAATATTAGAGGGTAAAAATGTTGATAGATATTCAATTAATTTTGGTGAAGAATATATAGAATATGGTGAATGGTTAGCTGAACCTAGAAGGCCAGAAATGTTTGAGGGTGAAAGAATATTACTAAGAAGAATTGTAGGTAAAAAAGGTTTAATATCCACTTACGTAAATGAGAAATATTGTAACAATTCATTGTTGCATATTGTTAAACCATTTAACATAAATTATAATTCAAAATTTATATTGTCTATACTTAATTCAAATTTAATTGGGTTCTATTTTATATCCAAATATGCAAGAAATGAGAAAACTTTTCCTGAAATAAGAATACACGAACTTGAAAAATTACCAATAAAAGAAAACATTTCAGATACTAATCAAATCCCATTCATTACTCTAGTTGATTATTTACTTTACTTACACAACAAAGAAAACCTTCAAGTTATATCACATACAGAAAATATTTGTATTGCTTCTCAAATTGAAGATGTACTCAATATGATGGTATATGAGTTATATTTTGAAGAGCATATGAAAGAAGTAGGTATAGATGTATTGCAGTTCATAGATCCCAAACCTATTTATAATTTAAAAAACGATACAGAAAAAGTATTAGCAATAAAATCATTTTATAATTGGCTACAATCTTCAAATAATCCTGTAAAAGAGAGAATACAATTGGCAAATACACTTAGTGAAAATTTAATTGGATTAATTAACAAATCTATTTAATGAGAAAATAATATTATTAAAGTTTGTAAACTGTAATATATTTTTTATTCCACCATACTCAACAATTCATCTTCATTAAGTAAATAAAAAAAATAGTAACTACTAATGACAGTAATTACTATTGATAGATAATTTTAAAAAATTAAGTTTATACTAAACTTGCATCTAAACTTATTGGTATGCTTAATGCTTTGCTAATAGGGCAATTTTCTTTTGCATTAATAGCAATAGTTAAAAATTGTTCTTGAGAAATATTAGGGATAGATGCTTTTAAAACTAAATGAGAGCCTGTTAAAGCTAATTTATCAGCATCCATAGTAATGGTAGCATTTACATCTAAAGTGTTAGCAGTAAAGCCTTCTTTTCCTAACATAAGGCTTAAAGCCATTGCAAAACAACCAGCATGTGATGCAGCTAAAAGTTCATCAGGGTTGGTAGCTTTACCATCTCCAAATCTACTTTTAAAACAATATTCATGATTATTTAAAACTTTACTATTAGTAGTTAAATATCCTGTTCCTTCTTGTAATGTGCCTTTCCAAATGGCTTGTGCAAAATGTTTTTTCATATTAATATATATTTAGTAATTAAAAAATTTTTGTTTATGCTTTCTTCTCTGCAATAATTGCAAATGCTGTAAGGTTATCTTCGTACTTATTAAAAGTGCTACTCATCTCAGCAATTTTTCTTTTAGCAGATGGATGAGTAAGAATATTAAAATAAATTTTTAGTGTTCTTAAAATTCCTTCATCTGCAATAATTCTTTTAAGTTTAAGTAAGCTCATTGAATTTTCTTCAATCTTTTTAATAGTAAACCCTTCTTGTTCTACTAAAGTACACCATTCTGTTTTAGTTAAAGGTCTGGCATTTACTTTTATAGCTTTTGCCAAACTAAGTTGTATATCTGTTTTTACATTAGCAGCTAAATTATCTGGTGCTAAACCAAGTTCGTGAATACCATAATAACCACCTGGTTTTAATATTCTAAAAGCTTCTCTAATAATCTCTGCTTTTCTATGATCTGGTTGCATAGTAAGCATTGCTTCGCCAATAACTTTATTTACAGTATTATTAGCTAAGCCTGTAGTACTAGCACTTGTGTTAATTACTTTATATCCATTTTTATTTATTTTTTGTTGTAATAAAGAAGCAGCTTCTTCATTAAGTTCTATACCTGTATAAGATTTAGGTTTTTTATCTAATAATAAAGCAGCAGTATAGCCTAAGCCTGGTGCAAACTCTACTACTGTATCTTGCTGATTAATGTGTAATTCATGTACTAATTTTAAAGTTAATTCTTTACCACCTGGTCTTAACACACGTTTGCCCATTTTAGCAAGTAACCAATGTCCTTGTTCTGTATTTATTGTTTTATTACTCATTTGTTATATTGATTTTATTGATGAATTATTTTACTAATTAAAATTTTCTTTATTTAGTAATGATATTTAAGTTTAATTAAGAGGAAAGACAAAAATTAATTAGTACCTTTCAAACTTATTTTTAGGTTATAAAATGCAAAATTATTATCAGTTATGAGTTACAATAAAGCAAAATCAGTAAAAGAACTTTCGGTAAATGGAAAAACTTATCAATACAGTTCATTAAAAAACTTAAGTTCCGATATTAATCATTTACCTTTTAGTATTCGTATTTTATTAGAAAATGTATTAAGAAATTATGATGGTTTTAGTATAACGGATGAACATATTAATACTTTATTACAATGGCAACCCAAAACAGTAGATAAGGATATACCTTTTATGCCTGCACGTATTTTAATGCAAGATTTTACAGGTGTACCTGCTGTGGTAGATATGGCATCGCTTCGTGCAGAGTTTGTACGCCATGGTAAAGATGGACAAAAAATAAATCCTGCTATACCTGTAGATTTAGTGATAGACCACTCTGTACAAGTAGATTATTATGGTACAGATTATTCTTATGATAAAAATGTGGCTTTAGAATTTGATAGAAATAAAGAACGTTACGAGTTATTAAAATGGGCACAAAAAGGTTTAAATAATTTTACTGTTGTACCTCCTGGTATGGGTATTTGTCATCAAGTAAATTTAGAATATTTATCTAAAGCTGTAGCTCAAAGAGATGGTTGGCTTTTTCCTGATACATTAGTTGGTACAGACTCTCATACACCTATGGTAAATGGTATTGGTGTTATAGCTTGGGGTGTTGGTGGTATTGAAGCAGAAGCTGCAATGCTAGGTCAGCCAATTTTCTTTACTTGTCCTGAAGTAGTAGGTTTAAAATTAACAGGTAAAATACCTGATCATTGTACTGCTACAGATTTAGTATTAACGATTACAAGATTATTAAGAGATACAAAAGTTGTAGGAAAATTTGTAGAAGTTTTTGGCGATGGATTAAATCATTTATCAGTAACAGACCGTGCAACTATAGGTAATATGTCGCCAGAGTTTGGATGTACAGTTACTTATTTTCCTATAGATGATAGAACATTAGAATACATGCGTTCTACCAATCGTTCTGATGAGCAAATAAAAATTGTAGAAGCATATTGTAAAGAAAATTTATTATGGCGTACAGGCAAAGAAAATATACAATACTCTACAGTAGTAGAATTAGATTTAGCAACTTTAGAACCAACAGTTTCTGGCCCTAAACGTCCACAAGACAAAATATTTGTAAAAGATTTAGGCAATAAATTTTGCGAAATATTAAAAGGAGAATTTAATAGAGATTATAAATTAAAAGAAGAAAGAGCTGACTCTGCATGGTTAAAAGAAGGAGGCTCAGGAACAGAATTTATTTTTGGTAAAGTGCCTAAAAATACAGAAGCATCATCAGAAGTTATTGCAGATACAGAACATCATTCTGTACGTATAAAACAAAAGCATAAAGAATTTGTAGTAAGCGATGGAAGTATTGTGATTGCTGCAATTACCAGCTGTACTAATACTTCAAATCCTGCTGTAATGGTTGGTGCAGGGTTATTAGCAAGAAATGCTGTAGAAAGAGGCTTAAGAACAAAATCTTGGGTAAAAACTTCTTTAGCACCTGGCTCTAAAGTAGTAACAAAATATTTAGAACGTTCAGGATTAAATGTAGATTTAGATGCCTTACGTTTTCATACTGTTGGTTATGGTTGTACTTCTTGTATTGGCAATTCTGGTCCTTTACCACCTGCAATTGCAGAAGCTGTAGATAAAGGAGAATTAGTAGTAGCTTCAGTACTTTCTGGTAATAGAAATTTTGAAGCAAGAGTACATCCACAAGTTAAAATGAATTTCTTAATGTCGCCAATGTTAGTAGTAGCTTATGCTTTAGTTGGTAGAGTAGATATTAATTTATTAACAGACCCCATTGATTTTGACCCTAATGGCGAACCTGTTTATTTAAAAGATATTTGGCCAAGTAGAGAAGAAATGCAAAATACAATTAACGAATGTTTAAAGCAAGATGATTTTAAAGAAGTATATGATGTAATATTTGATGGCTCTACAGATTGGCAAAACTTAGCAGTAAATTTAGATCAGAATTTTGAATGGAGTAATGACTCTACTTATATTAGAGAAGCTCCTTTCTTTGAAAATTTAAAAGCAACTCCAGACCCTGTTACTGATATTAATAATGCAAAAGTATTATTGTACTTAGGCGATTCAGTTACTACAGATCATATTTCTCCTGCTGGTTCGTTTAAAGAAAATTCTGCTGCTGGTGCATACCTTGCTTCTAAAGGAATTGCTAAAGAAGATTTTAATTCTTATGGTTCTAGAAGAGGTAATCATGAAGTAATGATGAGAGGTACTTTTGCCAATGTTCGTATTAAAAATAAAATAGCAGATAAAGAAGGTGGTTATAGTCGTTATTTTCCAATAAATGAAGTAGCAACTGTTTTTGATGTTGCTATGAAATATAAAGAAGATAAAACACCTTTAATTATTCTTGCAGGTAAAGAATATGGTTCAGGCTCTTCAAGAGATTGGGCTGCAAAAGGTACATTTTTATTAGGCGTTAAAGCAGTTATTGCAGAAAGTTATGAACGTATTCATAGAAGTAATTTAGTTGGTATGGGTGTAGCTCCTCTTATTTTTACTGATGGACAAAATGCTGCATCTTTAGGTTTAGATGGCACTGAAACCTTTACGATTAGTGGATTAGAGAAAGATTTAACACCTCATAAATTATTAGATGTAAAAGCTGTGCATTCATCTGGTAAAGAAATTAATTTTAAAGTAGAAGCAAGATTAGACTCTGCCATAGAAATAGAATATTATAAAAACAATGGTATTTTACAATATGTGTTAAGAGATTATTTAAAGAAAGGATAGTTGTTCTGTTCATTGATTGTAAAAGCCTCAATATTTTGAGGCTTTATTTTTTGTTCTAATTTTTTATCATTCATTATCAAGCAGGTTTATATAGCTCAATTGCATCTGCACTTTTACAAAAGTTTTTAAAAAAGGGAAAAATATCATTAACCCATTAAACTTTGTACTTTTTGCTTTGCTTACATAGTACATTCGCAGCAATTCTTAATTTTTATTTTATCAATGAGGCAATTATACAATCCATTTGAGTTGCTAACTTTTAAGCAAGACATTTGTTTTTTAACAGGACAACATTTAACTAAAGAACAATATATTCCAGCTTTTCCTACTTGGTTAATAGAAAGATATCAGTTGCAAGATGCAACATTAATGATGCTAAATGGTAATAGAGTAAAATATAGCCAAATGCTATTACCTGCATCAGACAAAGTAGTTAAAGCTATTAAATTATTAGATGATACAACACAAAAAGCTTTTGAAGAAGGATATGCTTCAGTAAAAGCATTGCCAGAAATTACTTTATTTCAATGGATGACAAGAGTGTTGTATGGTGTATTGTATCAAGATTTTTCTTATGCTATCAATGCACAAGCTTTAAGAGGCGAACCTTTTCATGTATCTGATTTGTTGAAAAGAAAATTAAAAAATTTATTGTTCATGTTGCAATCTTTAGTTGTACCTATACAATTCAAAGAATTTTTGCCATGGACAATTTGTTGTTATCCTGTAAATATTTCTAAAGATATTTTAAATTATAAAGACGAATCGCATCGTTTTAATTTTTGTTTAGGCATGAATGGTTTTGCTATTGCTGCATGTTTGCAAGATAATAGTGCTGTTGCTAATTATTTAAAAGATGTGTTAGATAAAATAAATAATGAAACACTACATCCTGCACAGTTTGAAGAGTTGTACAGCAAATTTCTTTATGCTAATTATTTATTAAGAGAATTACCTGATTATACCATAACAACAAATGAAAATGCTTATGTTTTTCATTTACCAAAAGATGAACATAGCCATTTGCCATTATTTAATCAATGGCAAGACACAACTTATGCTCAAGTATTAGCTAATCATTGGAAACCTTGGGGTATAAGGTTAGAAGAAATTTATAGCTTTCCAAATTCGCCAATAAGTTATTTAATAGATGAGTTTACACAAACATTTATTAAACCAGAGCAAGTAAACTTACCTTATTAATACAGAAAATTATTTTTGTGTTGTGGAATCTAATGTTTGTTTTGCTTTTTCATGCATTTGCTTAGCCCAAGTAATTAAATCTGTTGTAGCTTGTTCAGATAATTCAGCTTCTTTATGCATAATTAAATAAGATTTTAAAGGCATAGATTTTTCTTCCATTACTTCTACAATTTCTTCAAATTTTCTTGCTTTACGTTTAGCAGAGTAAGTAGTAAATTCAGAAAAGTTTAGTTCTTTTTTAGCTTCTACAATATGTTTATTCATCCACCAGCTTATAGGTTGTATATAAGAATACCAAGGATAATCTTTAGTATAATTAGAATGACAATCGTAACAAGCTTTGTTTAAACTCATTTGTATATCATTGGGTATTTCATAAGCTGTTGAAATATCATTTACAGGTTTAGCATCTGTATAATTTTTCTTTGGACCAAAAAATGGTAATTGTAGCAGTAAAAAAATTACTACAATAGCTAATAATATTTTTTTACGTGTTTTCATGTGTTTAATTTTTATGCAGCAATATAAAAAATATTTTAATCAAGTTGTTGTAAAATTTCTGATGATGAAATACAAGAACCGAAAGAAGCAACTTTATGATTTTCTAAGGTGCTACCATCAACAAAAAATATGGGTATAAGAGCAGTTTTTTTTCTTTGCTTTATTGCTTTAGCTGTTTGAATAGCATGGCTAGGAAGATGTTGAAAATTAATAAAAATTTTATCAGGCATAAATTCGCCTACTTTTTTATAAGCTTCTCCACCATCATTATTTACTTCTAAACATTGATGTTGTTTAGGAATTAATGAAGCTATCTTTTTTTGCTTAGAAAAATCAATGATAAATACTTTCATAAAGGAAAATTAAATAATAAAACCGAATTTTTAATTTAATTTTTATTAGTACAATTATCTTTGCTCAATGCGAAAGCTAAGTATGTCAGAATTAGGACGCAAGTCTGTAGAAGAATTTAAACAGGCTGCCAAAAGCCCTATTGTTATTGTATTAGACAATATAAGAAGTGTTTATAATGTAGGCAGTATTTTTAGAACTGCAGATGCTTTTTTAGTAGAAGCAATTTGTATTTGTGGTTATTCTCCAACACCTGAACATAAGCAAATGGCAAAAACTGCTTTAGGAGCTACAGATACTGTAGATTGGTTGCACTATACAAATTCAGTAGAAGCAGTACAGGCATTGCAGCAAAATGGTTATACTGTTTTTGCGATTGAACAAGCAGATGAAAGTATATCGTTAGAGCAATTTGATGTTGCAGCTTACAATAAAATTGCTGTAGTATTTGGTAATGAAGTAGAAGGCGTACAAACAGAGGTAATTAATGCTTGTAATGGTTGTATAGAAATTCCACAATTAGGTACCAAACATTCTTTAAATGTTGCAACTGCTGCAGGTGTTATTTTATGGAAATTAGTAGAACATCAGTTAAAAAATAATTAATAAATACTATTAAATAGTTTCTATACTTTTTTACCTAAATTCTTATAAGCAAATACACTAATTTTGCCCAATTATATTTTTAAACAAATTAAATATGAAAAAAATATTCTTGTATGCCTCAATGCTTTTAATAGTAGCATGTGGTAGTAACGACAAACCTGTAGTAGAAGAAGTGCCTGCAGCCCCCTTAGCTAAAAGTAAAAACTCAGATGCATTTAATACATCTTTTAAAGGATTGATGGATGCATACTTTCATTTAAAAGATAATTTTATTACAGAAAGTAATGAGATGATAGAAACTTATGCAAAAGAATTAATTACTGCTGCAGATAGTTTAAAAGTTAATGAATTAAAAGGCGATGCTGGTATTGTAGATAATGCAAAAGCAACTGTACAAAATATAAGTGCTGAATTAAAAAAATTATTAGCAGCTAAAGATTTATTAGGCAAAAGAAAAAGCTTTAATACACTTACAGAGCATGTATATAATTTAGCAAGAATAGTACAATACGATAGAGAAATTGTGTATCATCAACATTGCCCAATGGCTTTTGAAGATGATAATCCAGATGCATTTTGGTTAAGCCGTTCTTCTGATATTAAGAATCCTTATTTACCAAAACACATGCTTACTTGTGGCGATGTTGTAGATTCATTAAATTATACAAAATAGGATAGCTAAGCAATATTTACTTAATAGGAGATGAGGTATTTCTTTACGAATACTTCATCTTTTTTTTGTACTGTATATGTTTGGTTGAGATAAAATTTAATGCTTTGAAAAAATAATTATTTTAAATAAATAATCAACAATATAATTAGTACAACATTTAATATTAAATGAAGCATAAATCTATTCATTACTCTTTTATATAACTTTTCACTGCAAATAATTTTTTTAGTTGTAAGTAAATAAACTAATCTAATTAAAAGTAAGAATATGAGTATATAAATTGATACTAATAAATAAAATAAGCTATCAATCTTTAGAACACGTTTAAAAAATCCATGAATTACAAAAATAATCAGTAATAAAGTACTACTAAATTCAAGAAATTTAATTAGATACTTTTCAGCAAAATCTACACTAATCTTTCCTTTAAATAGTTGTAGAAAGGTTTTTAGCATGTCATTATGGATTTATTGTAAGAAAAATATAAGCCATTAAATTTACTAATAAAACCACACCATAAACAGAGTTACTACGACCTCCTATTAATGATAACATTACTGTAAATATAGAAATCACTAACAGGATAATTGATATTGTATCTATACCTAAAATAACAGGAAAATCATAAATATAACTTGCTAAAGAAACAATAGGAATGGTTAAACCAATACTAGCAATTGCAGAGCCTAATGCCAAATTTAAACTTGTTTGAAGTTTGTTTTTACGAGCAGCATTTACAGCAGCAATTCCTTCTGGTAATAAAATAACAGCAGCAATAATTACACCTACTAAACTTTTAGGCAAACCATAATTAACTATTAAAGTTTCTAATGGATGAGATAATTGTTTAGCTAATAAAACTACAATTGTTAAACTAATTAATAAGAATACAATACTTATAATGAATGAGGTATTAGATATTGAATGATTAGTACTATGAGTTGTATTTGCAGCATTAGTAGTTGTATTGTCTTCAGTTGTTATAAAATATTCTCTATGCCTTACTGTTTGTGCAGCAATAAATGCAGAATAAATTGCAATACAAGCAATAAACTCAAAAATTATTTGCGATTCTGTATAATAAGGTCCTGGCTCACCTTTGGTATAAGAAGGCAAAATCATGGTAAAAGCAATAATAGAAATTAATGATACTAAAGAAATTTTAACTGAGTGAGGAGAAAATGTTTGAGTATGAAATTTTCTTCCTCCTATAAATAAACTTAAACCTACTATACCATTGAGAATAAGCATTACAGCAGAATAAACAGTATCTCTTGCAAAAGATGCATATTTTTCGCCACCTGTAATCATTAAAGATACGATGATAGAAACCTCAATAATAGTAATAGATACAGCCAAAATTATTGTACCATAAGGTTCACCAACTCTATGTGCTACAATTTCTGAATGATGTACAGCCGACATTACACAAAAAACTAAAAGTAAGCCAGCAAAAATTTGAAAAAATATATTGTTATCGAGATAGCCTGAGAAATAAAGTAAAACAGCAATTAATGGCAACGATATTGTCCATTCATAAAATTTTCTTATGGTAGATAGTTTCTTTTTTCCCTTCATTATAAATTATATCAGATATTAAGTGATGTGGCTAAAGATAAAAATTATTTTTTAAACTTCGATTCGTATGTATTAATCCAATCTTTTACACTAATTTTTTTCATTAGTTTAGCAATAAGTGTTAATGGTATATCATCAATTTTCTTAAATCTTACACAGCTTTTACCCATATCTAATTTTTGCTTACTAAATTTTGGAAATTCTTGAACAAACCAATTTAGCAATTCAGCATCTGCATAAATACCCATGTGATAAAAGTTGATGGAATTTTTTCTTAAAGCTATACCAGCAAATGGCAATGGATCTGTTGGTTTGCAATGATAGCCACTTGGATAAATGCTGTGAGGCACTACATAACCAATACCACCAAAACTTATATCTGCCTCAAAACCTTTAGGTATATTTTTTAAAATAGTTTCATGCAATTGTTTAAATTGTTCTGCACTTTCTTTAGGTAAGTTTTTAAGTAGATCATTTACTGCTGTAGTAGATTTTTGCATGTTGGTTATTTTATAAATTGTTAATTTTATTTACTAAAGTACAACAGTAAAATTTCACAAGCAATTACAAAACCTCAATTTGGTTTAGTAATAAATTTTCAAACTCATCTCTTTTTCTTATTAAGTGTAGTGTATCATCTTTATATAAAACTTCTGCAGGTTTTAAACGAGCATTAAAATGACTACTCATTTCAAAACCATAAGCACCTGCATTATGAAAACATAAAAAATCGCCTTCTCTTACTTCAGTTAAAGTTCTGTCCCAAGCAAAAGTATCAGTTTCGCAAATGTTGCCTACAACTGTATAAATTCTTTCTGCACCATTAGGGTTACTAATATTGGTAATTTTATGATAAGCATCGTAAAACATAGGTCTTATTAAATGGTTAAAACCAGCATTTACACCAACAAAAACAGTTGCTGTAGTTTGTTTTACAACATTAGCTTTTACAATAAAATAGCCACATTCGCTCACTAAATATTTACCAGGTTCAAACCAAATTTCTAATTTACGTCCATATTCATTTTCAAATTCTTTTACTGCAACAGTTAGTTTTTTTCCTAAAGTAATAATATCAGTTTCTGGGTCATCTTCTTTATAAGGAACTTTAAAGCCACTACCTAAATCTAAAAAATCTAATTCTTTAAAATGAGTAGCTACATCAAACATTATTTCTAAACTTCTTAGAAAAACATTGATATCTTTTATTTCGCTACCAGTGTGCATGTGTAAGCCTTTTACTTGCAAGCCAGTTTTTTTAACTACTCTTTCAATATGTCTTATTTGATGAATAGAAATACCAAATTTACTATCAATATGACCTGTAGAAATTTTATAATTACCACCAGCTTCAATATGTGGATTTATACGAATACAAATAGGATAATTGCTACCATATTTATTGCCAAATTGTTCTAAGATAGAAATGTTATCTATATTAATATTAACACCTAAGTTAGTAGCTTCAATAATTTCATTTAAATCTACACAGTTTGGAGTAAATAAAATTTGTTGAGGTGCAAAACCTGCTTTAAGTCCTAATAACACTTCATTAATACTTACACAATCAAGGTTGCTACCAATTTGATGCATGTATTTTAAAATATTAATATTTGCTAATGCTTTACAAGCATAGAAAAATTTAGTAGGATGTTCTTTAAAAGCATCTGTAAGCTTATTAAATTGCTGAGCAATTTTTTCTGCATGATATAAGTATAAAGGTGTGCCAAACTCATTGGCTGCTGCTACTATTTTAGTAGTTGAAATTGGTTGAAACATTTTGCAAAAATAGTAGTACTGATTTTTTTTAGTGAAATTTATTCTGGAATCAATATTTCGTTTTTAGATAAAAGTTATGAAAAGATAAGAATGATGAAGTCTTTTAATTCTATTTAGCATACAACATTTATATATACTTAAAAAATTATTTTCTTCATCTCATTAATTATTTTTTTTTCGCTAATGAATTAGTTTAATTTCGTTAGTGTTGCTAAACATTTATTTTCTAAATTCTGTACAATGAATTTTCAATCTTCAAAATATCAATATTCATTTGGTACACATCAACAAAAACAAGTTATTTGGATTAAGTTTCCTAAAAATATACAATTAATAAATCATTTAAAAGAGTTTGTAAAAGTTTATTGGAGCAATACGCATAAATGTTGGTATGCAATAGATACACCAACTTACAGAAAACTTTTTGGCCTAAACTTAAAAGCTATTGGACAAGAAGTAATTTTAAAACTTACACCAATAAATAAAGCAGAATTTATTCGTTATAGGGAGTTGCTTTTGTTAAAATCTTATAGCACTAACACCATTCGTACATATTGTATGGAGTTTGCACAGCTGCTTTATTTATTAAATAATTTTCCTGTTTATAACTTAAAACCAGAGCAATTAAGAAGCTATTGCTTATACTGTATTAAAAAACTTAAGCTTTCAGAAAATCAAATGCACAGCCGATTAAATGCTTTGAAATTTTATTTTGAAAAAGTATTGCATCAAGAAAACTTCTTTTTCGATATTCCACGACCTAAAAAACCATCTTCTTTACCAAAAGTGTTAAGCACTAATGAAGTAAAAAGAATGTTTAGTAAAACAACTAATCTAAAACATTTACTTATTCTAAAACTCTGCTATGGCATGGGTTTAAGAGTAAGTGAAGTTGTAAACTTAAAAGTAAAACATATAGATAGTAAACGAATGCAAGTATTAGTTGCATCTGCAAAAGGTAAAAAAGATAGATATGTAAATTTGCCTAACTCTATTTTAGAAGAGCTAAGAACTTATTATAAAAAATATCAACCAAAAGAATATTTATTTGAAGGGCAATTTGGCGATAAAATATCTATAAGAACTGTACAATTAATTTTTAAAGAAGCAATGAATAAAGCCAATATTCAAAAATCAATTGGTGTGCATGGGTTAAGACATAGTTTTGCAACACATTTAATAGAAATGGGTACAGATATAAATTTTGTACAAAAATTATTAGGTCATCAAGATATTAAAACTACACTTATCTATACACATGTATCTAATAAATTAATCAGTAAAATAATTTCTCCTTTAGATAAGCTCTGAATAATTAAGAGATGAAATTAAAAATCTAATTCTTTCAATTTATCGTTAGAGAAAATTTCTGCCATTTGTTTTATTGCATAAATACCTCTGTTATATTTATTGCCTAAAGCAATAATAGTTGCAGTATCTTGTATAAGCCTTGTAAATAAAGTATTATTACCATGCCACCAACCTCCATGATATACTAAAGTATCTGCACCATCAATATATAAACGCCAACCCAAACCATAATTTCTATAACTAGGTTTTTCATTACTATAAGGTGTAAATGCTTTAGCAATAGTTGTTGGTTTAATAAATTGATGATTGTATAATGCTTGATCCCACAACAATAAATCTTTTACAGTGCTATAAACATTTTTATCGCCATATACACAATCAAAACTTTCTAATTGATAAGGATTATTATTGTATTGATAAGATGGGATATAATTATTTGTATCTTTTATGCTAAAAACAAAGCTATGCTTCATTTTTAGAGGTGTAAAAATATTTTCTTGCAAATAAGTGGGAAAAGATTTTTTGGTAATTTTTTCTATAATTAAAGCAAGTAGTACATAATTTGTATTGCAATAATTAAAACCTTTATTGGGCAAACTTTGAACTGTTGGTTGATTGGTTAAAATGTATTGCAAAACATCTGCATTAGTAGCATATATTTTTTTATTCCATGCAGTATCCATAAAATATAGATAATTAGGTAAGCCACTTCTATGCGATAATAAATTTTGAATACTTATATGATGGTACGGAAATGCAGGAAAATATTTTTGTACACTATCACTTAATTGCAAAGCACCTTGCTCATACAATTTTAAAATGGCTATAGCTGTAAATGTTTTAGAAATAGATGCTATATGAATTGGTGTACTATCTGTTAGTGGTTCTTTAAGTAATGGATTTTTAAAACCATTATAAGCTTCAAAAATTATTTGTCCATTTTTAGCTACTAATACACCACCACTAAAATTATTACCTAATGTATGCTGATAAATATTTGTGGCTTTTTGTAAATATGTTTCTTTTTCTTGTTGCGATAATATTCTAAAATTATTGGTATAATCTATATCCTTTGTTTGCTTTTTTTGTTTACAAGCTATCAATGCAATAAGTACTATAAAATATATTAATCTGCTCATTTAAAAATTAAGTGAAATAAGAAAAATGCAGGCAAATATAGTTGTACACAAACATTATATCTCTATTAATTAATTGTAAAATATTTTACTTTTGCCTTATGGCTAAACAGATTTTAACAAGTTACCCTAAAGAAAAAATTAAGATACTTTTTTTAGAAAACATAAGCGATAAAGCAATACAGCATTTAAAAAATAATGGTTATACCAATATTACAAAACTTTCAGGTGCATTAACAGAAGCTGAATTAATACATGCAATTAAAGATGTACATTTATTAGGCATACGTTCTAAAACTTATATAACAGATAATGTATTAAAAGCTGCAACTAAATTACAAGCTATTGGTTGTTTTTGTATTGGTGTAAATCAGGTTGCTTTACAAACAGCTACACAACATGGTGTTGCAGTATTTAATGCACCATATAGTAATACAAGAAGTGTAGCAGAGTTGGTAATTGGTTCTTCTATTATGCTTATCAGAAAAATTATTGATAAAAATAATGCTGCACATAAAGGCTTATGGCAAAAAGATGCAAAAGGTAGTTACGAGTTAAGAGGCAAAACTTTAGGCATTATTGGTTATGGAAATATTGGAAGCCAAGTAAGTATTTTAGCAGAAGGTTTAGGAATGAAAATTTTGTTTTATGATGTAGAAACAAAATTACCTTTAGGCAATGCTACAGCATGTAAATCATTAAAAGAATTAATTACCCAATCAGATATTGTAACATTGCATATACCAGAAACTTCACAAACTAAAAAATTAATTAATAAAAATAATTTAAAACATTTTAAGCAAGGAAGTATTTTAATAAATTATGCAAGAGGCGAAGTAGTAGATTTAGACGCTTTAGCAAAAGCCTTACAACAACAGCATTTGAGTGGTGCAGCTGTAGATGTTTTTCCTGTAGAACCAGAAAAAACAGGCGATAATTTTGAAAATCCTTTACAAGGTTTAAGCAATGTAATTTTAACACCACATATTGGTGGTAGTACAGAAGAAGCACAACAAAATATTGGCGAAGATGTAAGTAATAAACTTTTTCAGTTTTTAGAGTTAGGTATAAGTTATGGCTCTCATACTATTCCAGCATTAAACTTACCACCAATAGAAACTTCTCATAGAATTTTGCATATACATAAAAATGTACCAGGTGTATTAAGTGCTATTAATACTACTTTATCTAAACATAAAATAAATATAGTAGGGCAGTACTTAAAAACAAATGAAGAAATAGGTTATGCAGTGTTAGATATTGATAAAAAATTATCTAATAAAGCATTAGCCTTATTAAAAAATATTAAAGAAACAATTAAGGTGCGAATCTTATATTAACCTTCACAAAATTTGCATTATATACATTATTTTAAGTTATATCTTTACACCCTAAATTGCTAACTTTTGAATAAAGAATTATCTCATTTAAAGGTCTTAGTTGCAGAAGATAATGAAGTTAATAAAATACTTATTAAACGCATGTTGCAACATTTGCAAATAGACTTTGATATTGCACTTACAGGAGATGAAGTATTACAATTTGTAAATACCCATAATTATGATGCCATTTTAATGGATATACAAATGCCTGATAAAAATGGTATTGAAGCAACGATAGAAATTAGAAATTTAGCAGACGAAAAAAAGAAACAAATTCCAATAATTGCTTTAACAGCAAATGGTTTAAAAGGCGAAGAACAAAAATATGAAGCAGCAGGAATGAATGGCTATTTAAACAAACCATTTAAAGAAAATGAATTGGCAGATATTTTAACAGCTATTATTATTGATAAGAAAAATTTATTTCAGCACAAACATATTATTGCACAAGCAACAACAACTACCAAATTATATAATTTATCTTTGGTAAATGATTTAGCACAAGGCAATACAGAATTTATTAAAAATCTTTCTCAAATTTTTATAGATACAATACCTGCAACATCTAAAGAATTATTACAAGAAGTAGCCAATGAAAATTGGGAACAAGCTAGTAAAATAGCTCATAAATTAAAAAGCACTATAGATACTATGCAAATTGCCTCTATTAAAGATGATGTAAGAATGATAGAAGCAAACGGAAAAGCTAATACTAATGTTTTAATGATACCAATACTTGCTCAAAAAATTGATAGAGTAATTAATGAAGTTACAGAGCAATTAAAAGAAGAGTTTAATTTATAATACTTTTCAACATT
>CAUJDL010000073.1 GCA_963169635.1 Bacteroidota bacterium | reverse complement strand
TAAATAGCCAAGTAAAAAAAATATAAAAGCATGTATTAGTTTATCGCCTTGTAATTTATGAAAAGTATCAAATTCAGGAATAGCAGAACCCGGTAATGTAAATAACCAAAAACTAATCATCAACCATAGAATGGCTGGTATAAATTTTAAAATCTTACTCAACTATTAATTTTTGGCAAAAGTATTATAAACAAAATTAAATCTTGTGTATGTTTGCTTATCATTAAATAAACTTTATGCTTCCAAATTTTCTTCAAAAAATATTTAAAGACCAAACTTATCAGGCAGATAATTTTTTCTTAATTGCTGGTCCCTGTGTTGTAGAAAGTGAAGAAGTAGTAATGGAAGTTGCTGAAAAAGTAAGTACTATCTGTAAAAAATTAGCAATACCCTATATTTTTAAAGCAAGTTATAGAAAAGCAAATCGTACAAGTGCCAATTCATTTACTGGTATTGGCGATGAAGAAGCTTTAAACTTAATTAAAAAAGTAGGAGAAAAATATCAATTGCCTACCATTACAGATGTACATACCAACGAAGAGTGTGCACTTGCTGCAAATTATGTAGATGCTTTACAAATTCCTGCATTTTTATGCAGACAAACTGAGTTATTATTAGCAGCAGCTAAAACCAATAAAATTGTCAACGTAAAGAAAGGACAATTTTTAAGTGGACAAAGTATGCAGTTTGCAGCAGATAAAATTATTCAAGCTGGTAATCATCAAGTAATGCTAACAGAAAGAGGTACAACTTTTGGCTATCAAGATTTAGTAGTAGATTATAGAAATATTACTTGGATGAAAGAGTTTAAGCATCCTGTAATTATGGATTGTACACATAGCTTACAACAACCTAATCAAACTTCTGGTATTACAGGAGGCAATCCTCAATTAATAGAAACAATTGCTAAAGCTGCTATTGCTGTTGGTGCAGATGGTTTGTTTATTGAAACACATCCTAACCCTGCTGTTGCTAAAAGTGATGGAGCTAATATGTTATCGCTTCATTTATTAGAAAATTTATTAGAACAATTAGTGAGTATTAGAAAAGCCATTATTTAAAAAATAAAAACTTACAGATAAAAGAAAAGGCTGATAAAAATATCAGCCTTAATCTTTTTAGGTTAACAACGGACATGAAAAAACTACGACTGTGTAAAAGTGCAGTTTATTATACAGGATTAATAAGCTTTTAAAACAAGTTTTTAACCCAAACAGACAAATTCATCTTTTTAATAAATAGCATCTTTGTACTACCTATTCACTTAGGCTTTATCTTTAGCCCCTTTAAAATTGTATATTAAATGTTTTAATCATGAAATTATCAACTTTATTAGAAAGATTTAACGAGCCAGAAACTTTAAAAATGGCTAAGTTAGGAAGAGAGTTAAGAGCACAAGGAAAAGATATCATAGATTTAAGTCTTGGCGAACCTGATTTTGATACACCACAACATATTAAAGACGAAGCTATTAAAGCTATTCAAAATAATTGGAGTCATTATACACCTGTTGCAGGTTATTTAGATTTAAGAGAAGCCGTTTGTACCAAATTAAAAAGAGATAATAACTTAACCTATTTACCAGAAAATATTGTAGTATCTACAGGGGCAAAACAAAGTTTGGCAAATGCAATTTTAGCTTTGGTAGATAATAATGATGAAGTAATAATACCTACACCATATTGGGTTACTTATAGCGATTTAGTAAAAATTGCTGGTGGTAAAGTAGTACAAATAAGAGCAGCTGCTGAAGCTAATTTTAAAATTACTCCTGCACAGTTAGAAGCTGCAATAACTGATAAAACAAAAGTATTTTTATTTTCATCTCCTTGCAATCCAAGTGGTAGTTTTTATAATAAAGAAGAGCTAACTGCATTGGTAGAAGTATTTAAAAAATATCCTAACATTATTATTATTTCTGATGAAATTTATGAATACATCAACTTTAAAGGCAAGCATGAAAGTATTGCACAGTTTAGCGATATTAAAGAAAGAGTTGTAGTAGTAAATGGATTAAGTAAAGGCTTTGCAATGACAGGTTGGCGTTTAGGTTATATTGCTGCTAATACAACTATTGCAAAAGCTTGCGAAAAACTTCAAGGACAATTTACAAGTGGTACTAACTCTATTACACAAAAAGCAGCAGTAGTAGCACTTACAGCAGATTTAAAACCTACTTTTGAAATGACTGAAGAGTTTGCAAGAAGAAGAAAAAGAGTGATGGAAATTGTAAAAGATATTCCTGGTTTTATTTGTGCAGAACCTGAAGGTGCATTTTATATTTTCCCTGATATAAGTTATTATTTTGGAAAATCTGATGGTACAACAACAATTAATAATGCTGCAGACCTTTGTATGTATATTTTAGATACTGCACATGTAAGCAGTGTAATGGGAGATGCTTTTGGCGAACCAAAATGTGTACGTTTTTCGTTTGCTAATAGTTTAAACAATATAGAACGTGCCTGGTTGAGAATTAAAGATGCTTTAGAAAAATTAAAATAGAAAAGAAAGAGGTCCCGACCAGATTCGAACTGGTGTAGAAGCTTTTGCAGAGCTCTGCCTAGCCACTCGGCCACAGGACCTTATAAAAGGGTTGCAAACATAAGATAATTTCTTTTAAATTCTAACAGTATTTTTGCTTTAATCTTAAGTTATTTTATACTATTAAATGAAAGTATTATTTATAAGAAGAAAATGGGAGCATCATGCTGCAAAAAGTGGTTACGATTACTTATTTAATAGTTTTAATGATAGTCAATATATTTCACTGTATTTAAGCTATAAAAAAAATTACTTTGCAGAGGGAATGCAAAAACTCCTCAGCCCTTTTTGGAAAGCCTTAAAAAAGGGTTATCGGTTCGATTCGTTTTTAAAAGAACTAAAAATTGTTTTGCATATTTTATGGTATAAACCTACCATTGTTCACTTTGTACACTTCGATGAAAAGCAATATATTTTATCTAAAAAATGGTTGCAGAAAAAAGTAAAATTTGTAGGTACTTGTCATCATCCTGTTTCTTTTTTTAAGTTAGGGTTTTATCAACCACAAAATTTAGCTCATGCACATACAGTAATATTTTTAGACAATTATACCCAAAACTGGTTTAGCAATAAATTAGCTAAAACAGTATGTATTCCTCATGCAGTAGCTACAGATTATTTTGTACCAGATAATACAAAAAAAGAAAAAGTTTTTCAATGTTTTTTTGCAGGAAGATTTATAAGAGATTGGGATAATTTATACAACATTATAACATTATGTAATAAAAAAAACTTACCTATTCAGTTTCAAATTGTGCATCCTAAAATTTTATCTCCTTTAAATGATTGGTATAAAATGATAGGACTTTTATCTTACCAAAATGTACATTTTGCTGAGTATGTTTCTGATGAAGCGTTTTTACATTTTTATCAAAGCAGCGATGTATTATTAATGCCTTTATTTGATAGCACAGCTAATAATGTAATTTTAGAAGCTATGTCTTGTGGCTTACCTGTAATAACTAATAAAACATCTGGTATTGTTAGTTATTTAGATGAGTCAATAGCTTTTTTACACGAACAAAATGATGTAGAAGGAATGGTAAATTCCATAGAAGTTTTATTAAACAACCCAACAAAAAAAGTTGAAATGGGTAAATTAGCAAGAGAAAAAGCTATAGCTCAGTTAAGTGTAGAAGTAGTATCTCAACAACTAAAAAATTTATATAGTAAAGTAAATAATCATGAGTAGTGTGGTATATAATGTAAAAATGTTTTTTTTAAATATTTGGAAAAAATCTATTAAAGGTACATCGATAGAAACTTATTTAGCCAACAAAACACAAGGAAAAAATTGGCAAAATATTTTTATTAAAATAGCTCCTGCCATTGAGCAATATACAACTACTGATAACAGATTAGTAAATAGGTTTGGTATAAACTATTGCCTTCATCCTTACGATTATGACGATTATGTTTTATACTATGGTTTAGATATTGAGCCAAGAAACGAATTGTTTGATTTAGTAAAAGAAGGCATGGTAATTTTTGATATAGGTACTAATATTGGTCATGTATTATTAACCTTTGCCAGTAAAAATAAAACAGGTAAAATTTATGGTTTTGAACCATTACCTAATATTTATGAACGTGCTAAAAAAAATGTATCATTAAATAATTTTAATAATATTATTTTAAGCAATGTAGCTGTTGCAGATAGTTCAGAAGATTTAGTTGTACAGCTTTCTCATAGCCATCATAGTGGCTCATCAAGATTAGCAAAAAAAGATATTAATACTTCATCAACTACTACTATTAAAGCAATTACTTTAGATGAGTTTGTACATAAAAACAATATTCAGCAAATAGATTTTATGAAAATTGATGTAGAAGGTTTTGAAAAAAATGTATTAACTGGTGGTAAACAAACGCTTCAAAAATTTAAACCTGTAATGTTTATTGAGGTAAATGATAAAGCACAACAAGCACAAGCATTTTCTGGTAAATTATTAATTGAATTGTTAGAGAGTTTACATTATCAGGTTTATACAACAGATGGAGAATTAATAAATAAAGAAACAGCAGATTACACTACACATTTTGATATTATTTGTAAGTACAAACAATAAATGGATATGATTAAAAACGTACTTAAAAAAATTTTACCTATAGACACTTACTTACAATTAGTAGATGCAAAGAATAAAATTTTTCTTAGTAAAAGCTATGCACAATTTAAAGCAGACGAAAAAAAACAAATAGATTTTTATAGTAGTTTTTTAAATCCACAAGATTTAGTATTTGATATTGGTGCCAACTATGGTGGAAGAACAACTATTTTTTTAGCTATTGGTGCAAAAGTTGTTGCTGCCGAACCTAATGATAATTGTATTGCATATTTACAAAAAAGATTTGGCAATAAAATAACTGTAATACCTAAAGGCATTGGTAAAGAAGAAGGTGTTTTAAATTATTTTGTATCAGATACAGAAGCATTATCTACTTTTTCTACAGACTGGTTAGAGAAAATTAAAGATGGCAGATTTAAACAACATCAATGGAATAAACAACAAACAAAACAAATTACCACCTTAGATAATTTAATTGCCACTTATGGTAAACCTACTTTTATAAAAATTGATGTAGAAGGTTTTGAGTGGGAAGTGTTAAATGGTTTACATCAACCCATTAATCTTTCTTTTGAGTATGCAGTACCTGAAAGGTTAAATAAAATAATAGATAATATTCATTACTTAGATAAAATGGGTAATGCTAATTTTAATTATTCAGTTGGAGAAACTATGCAATTTGCTTTACCACATTGGCTTACTGCAAGTAAAATGATAGAATATATACAGCAACCAAGCTTTATAGATACTTATGCAGGAGATATCTATGTTAGATATCAATAATTTTAAATTTTTATCCTTAAAAACAATTAAGGCTATCAAAATATTTTCATTAACAACACTTATCTTCGCCACATAAAAATTATCAATATGAACTTACACGAATATCAAGCAAAAGAATTATTGAAAAAGTATAATGTGCCTGTACAAGAAGGTATTGCAGTAGAAAGCGTAATGGCTGCAGAAGATGCTTACAGACAAATTAAAACACAAACCAACAACAATTTTGCAGTAATTAAAGCTCAAATTCATGCTGGTGGTCGTGGTAAAGGAAAAGTAAAAGAAAGTGGCATTAATGGTGTTAAAGTAGCAAAAAGTTTAGAAGATATTAGCGAGTTTGCAAAAGGAATTTTAGGAGGTACATTAGTTACTATACAAACTGGCCCTGCTGGTAAAAAAGTAAATAAAGTATTAATTGCTCAAGATGTTTATTATCCTGGTCCTAACCCAGTAAAAGAATTTTATTTATCTATTTTATTAGATAGATCTAAAGGACAAAATGTAATTATGTACTCTACAGAAGGAGGTATGGATATTGAAGAAGTAGCACATAATACACCAGAAAAAATATTTAAAGAATGGGTACATCCAAGTGGTGGTTTACAAGGTTTTCAGGCTCGTAAAATTGCTTTTAACTTAGGCTTGAGTGGCGATGCTTTTAAAAGCTGTGTAAAGTTTGTAACTAATTTATACAATGCATATATAGGACTTGAATGTTCTATGTTAGAAATAAATCCTTTATTTAAAACTAGTGACGATAAAATTATTGCAGTAGATTGTAAAATGGGATTAGATGAAAATGCACTAATGCGTCATCCAGATTTAGCAGCTTTAAGAGATATTACAGAAGAAGACCCAACAGAAGTAGAAGCTGGACAATTTAATTTAAACTATGTAAAATTAGATGGTAATGTAGGTTGTATGGTAAATGGTGCTGGTTTAGCAATGGCTACAATGGATATGATTAAATTAAGTGGTGGCGAACCTGCTAACTTTTTAGATGTGGGTGGTACTGCAAATGCTCAAACTGTAGAAGCAGGCTTTAGAATTATTTTAAAAGACCCCAATGTAAAAGCTATTTTAATTAATATTTTTGGTGGTATTGTTCGTTGCGATAGAGTAGCTGCTGGTGTTATTGAAGCTTACAAAAAATTAGGTAATATTAAAATTCCTATCATTGTACGTTTACAAGGTACTAATGCTGCAGAAGCAAAAAAATTAATTGATGAAAGTGGCTTAGAAGTTCAAAGTGCTATTTTATTAAGCGAAGCTGCTGATTTAGTTAAAAAAGCAGTTGCATAAAATTAATATATTGATACAATAAAAAAGGAAGATATTATATCTTCCTTTTTTATGATTTTATCTTTAGTAAATTGTAGATTAAATAATTAATAAAGCATCGCCATAA
This sequence comes from Bacteroidota bacterium, assembly GCA_963169635.1. Taxonomy (GTDB): domain Bacteria; phylum Bacteroidota; class Bacteroidia; order Chitinophagales; family Chitinophagaceae; genus UBA1930. The sequence continues at coordinate 12,535 of CAUJDL010000073.1, read as the reverse complement.
CTAAAGAATCTGTATTTATCTTTAATAGCTTTTTGGTATGCAGCCATGGCTAAATCGTAACCTGCAAATGCACAAGTCATAATTAATAAACTTGTTTTAGGTAAATGAAAATTAGTAACTAAACTATCTGCAATACTAAAATTATATGGTGGATGAATGAAGTGATTAGTCCAACCCTCACTTGCTTTTAAAAGTTTTTGTGCAGTAAAGTTTGTTTCTAAAGCCCTCATTGTAGTAGTGCCAATAGCACAAATTCTATGTTCTGTTTCTTTTGCTTTATTAACAATTTTTACCGCATCTTCTGAAATATTATAATATTCAGCATCCATTTTATGCTTGCTTAAATCTTCTACTTCAATAGGTCTAAATGTACCTAAGCCAGTATGTAAAGTAATTTCTGCAAAACGAATACCTTTTATTTCGCAACGTTTAATTAATTCTTTACTAAAGTGCAAACCTGCAGTTGGGGCAGCTACAGCACCTTCATTTTTTGCATAAATTGTTTGATAGCGTTCTTTATCTTCATCGTCTGGTTTACGTTTAATGTATTTAGGTAATGGAGTTTCGCCTAATGTTTCTAACATTTTTTTAAAACTTGCATCATCACCATCCCATAAAAACTTAATTGTTCTGCCTCTGCTGGTAGTATTATCAATTACTTCTGCTACTAATTCTTCACTTTCGCCAAAGTATAATTTATTACCAACACGAATTTTACGAGCAGGATCTACAATAACATCCCACAAACGATTTTGAGCATTTAATTCTCTTAATAAAAACACTTCAATTTTTGCACCTGTTTTTTCTTTTCTTCCATACATACGAGCAGAAAAAACTTTTGTATTGTTTACAACAAATACATCTTTATCGTCAAAATAATCAAGTATATTATGGAAATGTTTATTTTCCATATTACCTGTTTTACGATCAACTACTAATAAACGACTGTCTTCACGTCTTTTAGTTGGGTTTTGTGCAATGAGATTTAAAGGTAGGTCGTACCTGAATTGAGATAATTTCATGTTACGGCATGATTTATTTTAGTGAATAATAAAGGGCTGCAAAAGTAGGGCTTAAAATGTTACTTTTCCAAACAAATATGTAGCTACTTAGTTAAAACTTGCTGTAGTACTAGCTTTTAATCTTAATAAATAACTGCTTTTAAGCTTAAATCTACACTGGTTGCTTGATGTATTAAGCCTCCTACACTTACAAAATCTACACCTGTAGCTGCATAAGCTTGAATGGTATTTAAATTAATGCCTCCACTGGCTTCTGTTTCAAAACGATTATTGATTATTGTTAAGGCTTCTTTTACTTGCTCTGGCTTAAAATTATCTAACATTATTCTGTTTACTTTTCCTTCGCCTATTTTACATACACTTGCTACATCTGCTAAAGTTCTTGTTTCTACTTCTATTTTTAAGGAAAGTTTATTTTGCTGTAAATATTGCCAAGCATTTTCTATTGCTGCTTCTATACTTCCTGCATAGTCTATATGATTATCTTTTAGCATAATCATATCGTATAAACCAAAACGATGATTAATGCCACCACCAATTCTTACAGCTTCTTTTTCTAATAATCTAAAATTAGGTGTTGTTTTACGTGTATCTAAAAGTTTTGTATGATAGCCTGCTAATTTTTCTGTATAGCTTTTAGTAAGTGTTGCAATACCACTCATTCTTTGCATACAATTTAATACTAATCTTTCACAAGTAAGAATGGTATGTATTTTAGCATTTACTTCAAAAGCAATATCGCCAACTTGCATAGTTTCTCCATCATATTTTATATAAGTAAATACAGCAGATGGCTCTACTTGTTTAAAAATTTTTTCTGCAATTGCTACACCTGCTAATATACCTGCTTGTTTTATTTTTAAAACTGCTTTACCTTTTTTATCAATAGGTATGCAACTTAATGTGCTGTGGTCGCCATTGCCTACATCTTCTTGCAATGCTTGAGTAATTAAATTTTGTAATTGTAAATCAAAGTTTTGCATAGTGCAAAGTAATATCAACTTTTTATTTTAATGCTAAAAGCAACTTTATTTATTCTATATTCGTCAAATAAGGGCAAATCCGTACAAAAAATGAAAACAAAAATAATTACTTTGCTTTCAGCAATAGTAATATGTACTACAATCAATGCTCAACAAAAAAATGGGCTTTATTTAACTGTTAATCCTTTAGGTGTTTTAGAAATACAAGCAGCTTATGGTGCAGGTATTGGTTACAGATTTAATGAACAATGGGAAGTTTCTTCAGAATATGCTCAATTAAAACAAAACTTTTTATTTGGTGAAGGAAAATTTACCAATATTCAAGGCTTTAAATCTACCACTACAGTTAAGTATTCAATTGATATTAATGAATATACAAAAAGCAGAACTTTTGTAGGGGCAGAATTTAGATACAAACAATATAGCTTTGATGATGTAGCAGATTTTACCAACAATACAACAGGTAAAACAGTAAAAGAATATGCTTTTAAAAATACTACAAGTGTAAAAGGTTTTGCTGGTATTGTAGGCAAACAATGGGATTTAGGCGAAAACAGTAAATGGGCTTTAGAACTTACTGCTGGTATAGGTTTAAGATTTAAAAATATACATCGTAGCAATACACCAGAAAATTCTTTTATTGTGGCTAAAGATGCAGGTTTTGGTGAAACACCTAATTATAAAGACAACCATACATCTGTATATTTTCCAATTGGGTTAAGATTAATGTTTAGATTATAATGCAATAATTATTCAATAGAAAATTTATCAGCATCTGCAAGAAAAGGAAATTTGTTTCTTACTTCTTGCAGATGTTCTTTTTGTAGGGTAATAGTAAAAATATCTTCATCATTTATTTTATGATATAAGGTTTCGCCTAAAGCATTTATTACCATACTATCGCCACTATAAAAAATATTATTTCCATCTTCACCAACCCTGTTTACACCAATTACATAACATTGGTTTTCTATAGCTCTGGCAGTAAGTAAAGTTTTCCATGCAAAATTTCTTCTTTCTGGCCAATTGGCAACATTAATTAATACATCATATTCTGGAGCATCATTTTTATTAGCAATATTTTGTCTTGCCCAAACAGGAAAACGTAAATCGTAACAAATTTGTACATTAATTTTCCAACCATTTACACTTGTTATTAATCTTCTGTTGCCTGCTTTGTAATGCTTGTCTTCATTAGCATAAGAAAAGCAATGACGTTTATTATAATAACCATATTGTTCGTTTGGCAACATCCAAATTAATCTGTTATAGTACTGATTATTTTCTTTAATCATTAAACTACCTGTTAAGATAATTTTGTTTTTTGCAGCAATTTTTTTCATCCAACTTACACAATTACCTTCCATAGTTTCTGCAAATTTTTCTGGCTGCATACTAAATCCTGTACTAAACATTTCTGGTAAAATAACAATAGCAGTTTTTTCTTTTATACTATTAATTTTTGCTTCTAACATTTTAAGGTTAGCTTCTTTATCTTCCCAAAAAAGTTTTGTTTGTATAATACTACAAGTAAGTGTATTCATCATTTTAAATTTAGCAAGTATAAAAGTAAGATTGTTTATTTAAAACTTATAAGCAAGTTGTAAGCCTACATATTGATGATTGGTAAGTTGAGATACCGCTTCTTTTGTTTGAAAAATATAATTCACTTTACCTGTCCATTTGTTTTTTGCATAAGCAATGCCAATAGTTTGTTGATACATAAAAGGTACTACATCTGTAACATAAATAATTGGGTTAGTAGGCTTTTTAAATATATTGCCTTGCACTGTTGTATTGTATGCTTGATAAATGATTTGAGGATATACATAAAAATAAAACTCTTGTTGATATTTTTTTTGTACAGTAGTTTTATTAATATCAGCATTAAATAAATTAGTATTAGCTATGTTTTCTATTTTGCCAAAACATAGATAAGCACCTGTTGTAGCATTGATAAATAAAGTTCCTGCATTTGCAGCTACAATAGGTATTAAAGCAATTTTATTTTGTGAAGTAGTGTTAAAGTAAAAACCTTTTGCATATTTAATACCTGCATTAATACCAATTTCATTAGGTATTTGTTTTACCCAAAAAGGCTGATTAAAAACATTTAAAATTTGATGATACCAATTTTGTAATTGTCGTGCTAAAGATAAATCGCCTGTTGCACCAAGTTCAATATTTAAAGAGAGTAAAGAAGATGTATCTATAAATTTATCTTTAGTAAGTTTTGCAAATAAATAGCCACAATAAGGCCTGTCAAATGGTTGCTCTCCATTGTAAGTTTTTTGTCTGTTGCTTACGGTGTACATTTTTTGAGCTAATGTATAATGGTAAATTATTTTTTTGTTTTTTCTTTCTGTGGCTTTGCTGTAATTAAAAAAAAATCCATTGGTGTAATAATTATCTCTGTGCTGAAATAAGTAAAAATCATTTTCATTAGTAAATGAAAACGCTTGTGTATAGTTGTTAGTTTGCTGTGCACTTACCAAAGCATGATAACTAATGAATATGAATAAAAAGAAATACTTCATTTTTAAAATGATAAAAGAGAAGCAAGATAGTTAGTTAGTATTATTTTCTGTACAAATATTTTTAATAGCAAGTTGTATTAATGTATTTTCAAATCCTTTTTGTAAAAGATAACGAGTAGTTTTAGCTTTTTTAGTAATGATGGTATCTTTCTTTAAACTTTTCCATTTGGTAATAGCAAGTTTGTTTAATGTTTTTATATAATCATCATAGTCTATTGCAGATATAGCTTTTTGAATATTTTTAGGGCTAATATATTTTTGTTTTAGCTCGTACTGAATTTTTATTTTTCCCCATTTTTTTATTCTAAATTTTCCTCCAGCAAATAAAGTAGCAAATCGTTCTTCGTTTAAAAAACCTGACTCTATAAGTGTAGCTAAAATATAGGCAACATCTGTTTTCTTTAATCCAAAACTATATAGCTTTTGTTGTACTTCTAAATGGCTTCTTTCTTGATAACTACAGAAATGTTGGGCTTTTTTTAAAGCCTGTTCTGTTGTATAAAATTTGGTAACTGCCATATTATTTTTGAATAAAAAATATTGTTGTTATTTTTTGTTTTTTGGCTAAGCACTTGCTTTAAAACTGCTCTAAATCTGTATAAAATTTACACATTAACATATAACGATGTGAATAACCTTTTACGATTTTTTAAAAAGTGATACAATATTAATCAATTTACATTAGGTTTGCCCCAACTGACCATTGTTAGTTAAGATATCAATTATAAAAAATTATTTATGAAGTTTATTGTTTCATCATCTGCTTTATTAAAACATTTACAACAAATAAGTGGTGTTATTAGTTCCAATACTATTTTACCCATTTTAGAAGATTTTCTTTTTGAAATTCAAGATAAAAAATTAAGCATTACAGCAACAGATTTAGAAACTGTAATGAGGGTACACATGGATATTGAAAGTAAAACAGATGGCAAAGTTTGTATTCCTGCAAAAATTTTATTAGACTCTTTAAAAAATATTGCAGACCAACCATTAACTTTTAATATAGATAAAAATTTTGGTATAGAAATTACCAGTGATAATGGTAAGTATAAAGTAATGGGCGAAAATCCTGATAACTTTCCTAAAGAACCAACAGCAGATAATACAGCTAACTTTACTATGTCAAGTGCTGCATTAGTAACTGCTATTAATAAAACTTTATTTGCTACAAGTGGCGATGATTTACGCCCTGCAATGACAGGTGTATTTTTTGAATTATCTAAAAGTGGTATTCAGTTTGTAGCTACAGATGCACATAGATTAGTACGTTATAAAAGAACAGATGCAAAAGCAAGTAAAGACGATTCTTTTATTGTACCAAAAAAACCTTTAAATGTTTTAAAAAATGCTTTGCCTGATAATGATGATGAATTAACAATTAGCTATAACAGCAATCATCTTTTTGTAAATCATGGCGAAATACAAATGGTTTGTAGATTAATAGATGCAAGATTTCCTGATTATAAAGTTGTCATTCCTGCACAAAATCCTTATCACTTAATTATTGGTAAAACAGATTTTCAAAATGCTTTAAAACGTGTAAGTGTATTTAGTAATAAAAGTACTAATCAGGTAGCTTTAAGCATTACTGCTAATGAATTACAAATGGCTGCACAAGATGTAGATTTTAGTTTTGAAGGTAACGAACGTATGGCATGTCAATATACTGGCGAAGAAATGAAAATTGCTTTTAATGCTAAATTTTTAATAGAAATGTTAAGTGCTGCAGATAGTAATGATGTAAGAGTAGAGTTAAGCACTTCATCTAAAGCAGGTTTAATAATACCTACAGAACAAGCAGATGGAGAAGATTTATTAATGCTTGTAATGCCTTTAATGATTAATAACTAAGTAGTTTTAATAATAATTTTAAGCTTTAGCCAAAGAATTTTTTCTTTGGCTTTTTTATTGCTTGCTCTGATAAATATTTTATATGATTTTAATGATATAATTATTTACTAAAGACAAGTACTTTTGCTTGCTAACAAATCATAATCATTTGTCTGTTGCTAAAAATATAAAACAACTTTGTTTTCATTGTGGTAGTCAATGTATTGATGATGTAATTATTATTAATGAAAAACATTTTTGTTGTAATGGTTGTAAAACAGTTTATCAAATTCTGAACGAAAATGATTTATGTGCCTATTACGATTTTAATGAACATGCAGGTATATCGCCAAATACACAAGTAAGAAAAGACAAATTTGCTTATTTAGATAATACAGAAATTGAAAATAAATTAATACAGTTTAAAGATAGTAAGCAAACACATGTAACATTTTATTTGCCTCAAATACATTGTAGTTCTTGTTTGTATTTATTAGAGAATATTACCAAGATTAATCAAAACATTATTACTTCTAAAATTAATTTTAGCAAAAGAGAAATATTTATTGTATTTAATCATCATGCAATAAGTTTAAGAAAAGTAGCAGAAATTTTAGCAAGTGTAGGTTACGAGCCATTAATTAGTTTAAATAATGCTGCACAAGTAAAGAAAAAAATATCTAGAGCAAAAATTTATAAAATTGGTGTAGCAGGTTTTTGTTTTGCTAATATTATGATGCTTAGTTTTCCTGAATATTTATCAGGTAGTACTTATGTAGAGCCAGCTTTAAAAAATTTGTTTTCTTACATGAGTTTATTGTTATCGTTACCTGTATTGTTTTATTCAGCAACAGAGTTTTATACATCTGCATGGCATGGTTTAAAAAATAAATATTTAAATATTGATATTCCTGTAGTATTAGCTATTTTAATTACATTTTTCAGAAGTTTATACCACTTATTTTACTTAGGAGAAAATGGTTATTTTGATAGTATGAGTGGTTTAGTTTTTTTTATGCTTATTGGTAGAATAGCACAAGATAAAACGCAACAATATTTATCTTTTGAAAGAGATTTTACTTCATTTTTTCCGATAGCTGTTAATAAATTATTTGATAAAACTTTTAAGCCTGTACCAATAGAGCAACTAAAAGAAAATGATGTAATACAAATTTATGCTAATGAAATTATTCCTGTAGATGCAATGCTATCAAAAGGTAATGCTTCTATAGATTATAGTTTTGTTTCTGGAGAAAGTACACCTGTTGCAGCAAATATTGGTGATATAATTTATGCTGGTGGTAAGCAAACTGGCGAAAAAATAGAACTCATGGTTGTAAAACCAATGAACCAAAGTTATCTTACCAATTTATGGAATAAACAAAATGCAACTAACAAAGAAAATAAAAACACATTTGTAGATACACTGAGTAAAAATTTTACCATCTTAGTTTTTATTATTGCTGGTATAGCATTTCTTTATTGGGCTATGATAGGTAAAGTTGCTGTAGGCTTAGATGTTTTAACAACTGTGTTTATTATTGCTTGCCCTTGTACATTATTATTAGCTGCAACATTTACTTATGGTAATATGCTTAGAATTTTTGCTAAGAATAAAGTTTATATCAGGCATTATAATGTGTTAGAAAAAATAAATGAAATAGATACTATTGTATACGATAAAACAGGTACACTAACACAAGCAGCTAATGTTGCTATTAATTTTATTGGTGAAGAATTATCTGCTAAAGAAAAAATATTGATAAAATCTACTGCAGCAAATTCAAAGCATGTATATAGTAAATCTATTGTACAATTTTTTGCAGAAGAAAATGTAGTAAGCAATACTAATTTTAAAGAAACTATAGGAAAAGGTATAGAAGCTTGGATAGATGAACATTATATAAAAATAGGATCTCCAGCATTTTTTAATAAACCTAATGAGCTACATAAAAGTATTATGTATGTGGCTATAGATAATAAATTGTTAGGTTATTTTATTACATCAAACGTATATAGAAAAGGCTTTTCTGCTATTTTAAAAAAATTAGATAATCATTATAAGCAAATTATTTTATCTGGCGATAGTATTGCAGAAAAAGATTTTTTAGAAAAAACTTTAGGAAAAAATATTCAAATACATTTTAATCAAAAGCCAGAAGATAAATTAAAGTTTATACAACAACTTCAGCAAAATAAACAGCAAGTATTAATGATAGGAGATGGCTTAAACGATGCCATTGCATTAAAAGAAAGTGATGTAGGTATAGCCATTACAGAAAATAATAACAACTTTACACCTGCTTGTGATATAATTTTAGATGCATCTTTCTTTGAAAAATTTTATCAGCTTTTTCTTTTTAGTAAAGAAGGAAAAAAAATTATTAAACTAAGTTTTTCATTCTCTTTTATCTATAATGTAATTGGTTTATACTTTGCACTTCAAGGACTTTTATCTCCTTTAATTGCTGCAATTTTAATGCCTTCAAGCACTATAAGTATTATTGCTATTACATTTGGTCTTACACAATGGTCTGCACGTAAATTAAAGTTGTAAATAAAAAAAGATATAAAACTGTTTTTATTAATATAATGTTTTAATTTTGCACTTTAATATTATATCATTTTTAGAATTTTTTTTCTATCATGTCTGTTATTATCTTCTTATTTGTTTGTAGTGTTTTAGTTGCAGCAGGTTTTTTGTTGGCATTTATATGGAGTGTAAAAGATGGACAATATGATGATGAATTTTCATCTGCTAACAGAGTACTTTACGACGATAAAAAATAATCAACAATCATTTATTTCAATTCAACCAACCAATTAATTTAATTATTTATGGAATTAGAAAAGTTTAGTTACGATAATAAAATAACAAGAGCATTTACTTTTGCTACTTTATTTTGGGCTGTAGTAGGTATGTTAGTGGGCGTTATTGCTGCATTTCAATTAGCATTTCCTGCTTTAAACTTAGGTATTGCAGAAACTACTTTTGGTCGTCTTAGACCTTTACATACCAATGCTGTCATTTTTGCTTTTGTAGGTAATGGAATTTTTACAGCAGTTTATTATAGTTTTCCTAGAGTATTAAAAACAAGAATGTATAGCGATAAGCTTGGTTGGATTCATTTTTGGGGTTGGCAAATAATTATTGTTTTAGCTGCTGTTACTTTATTAATGGGTATGACAGTATCTAAAGAATATGCAGAATTAGAATGGCCTCTTGATGTATTAATAACTATTATTTGGGTAATTTTTGGTATTAATATGATAGGTACTGTTTTAAAAAGAAGAGAAAGACATTTATATGTTGGTGTTTGGTTTTTCTTAGCAAGTTGGGTTACTGTAGCAATGTTACATATTGTAAACTCATTAGCAATACCTGTTAGTTTTACAAAAAGCTATTCAGTATTTGCAGGTGTACAAGATGCTTTAGTACAATGGTGGTATGGACATAATGCTGTTGCATTTTTCTTAACTACACCTTACTTAGGTTTAATGTATTATTTTGTACCAAAAGCTGCTAACAGACCAATTTATTCTTACAGATTAAGCATTGTACATTTTTGGTCATTAATATTTTTATATATCTGGGCTGGTCCACACCATTTATTATATACAGCATTACCAGAATGGGCACAATCATTAGGTACTGTATTTTCTATCATGCTAATATTACCAAGTTGGGGTGGTATGTTAAATGGTTTATTTACTTTAAGAGGTGCATGGGATAAAGTAAGATCAGAGCCAGTATTAAAATTCTTTGTTGTAGCATTAACCTGTTATGGTATGGCTACATTAGAAGGTCCATTAATGTCGTTAAAAAATGTAAGTTCATATTCTCACTATACAGATTGGGTAGTGGCACACGTACACGTTGGTGCTTTAGGATGGAATGGATTTTTAACTTTTGGTATGATGTATTGGTTAATACCAAAATTATATCGTACAGAATTATATTCTAAGAAAATGGCTTCATCACATTTTTGGATTGGTACACTTGGTTTAATTCTTTATGCAATACCAATGTATTGGTCTGGCTTTAAACAAAGTTTAATGTGGAAATCATTTACACCAGAAGGACAATTAACTTATACATTTATGGATTCTGTACAATCAGTAATTCCATTTTATGTATTAAGAGCAATTGGTGGTACTGTTTATTTAGCTGGTGTAGTTTTAATGATTTATAACTTATATAAAACTGCTAAAAATGGTTCTTTTGAAACAGAAGTAGCAATGCAAGCTGCACCTTTAACTAAAGAATATAAAGCTCCTGCAAAATCGCATTGGCATTCTTGGATAGAAAGAAGACCAATACAATTATTAATAGGTTCATTTATTTTTGTAGCAATTGGTGGTGCAATAGAAATTATACCTACTATGTTAGTGAAATCTAATATACCAACTATTGCAAGTGTAAAACCTTATACACCTTTAGAGTTACAAGGTCGTGATATTTATATAAGAGAAGGATGTTATACCTGCCATTCACAAATGATTAGACCATTTAGAGATGAAGTTGCCAGATATGGCGAATACTCTAAAGCAGGAGAATTTGTTTATGATCATCCTTATCAGTGGGGTTCTAAAAGAACTGGTCCAGACTTAGCAAGACAAGGAGGAAAAAATCCTAACTCTTGGCACTTTAATCACATGTTAGATCCTCGTTCTACTTCTCCAGGTTCAATAATGCCTGCATATCCTTGGTTGTTCGAAAATGATTTAAATAATAAAACATTACCAGATAAAATTAGGGTAATGCAAAAGCTTGGGGTACCTTATGTTAAAGATTATGATAAAACACAAGCACAAACAGAATTAGATAAACAAGCTAAAACTATTACAGACGATTTAAAAGCTAACAAAATTGATATTAGCAGTAAAAAAGAAATTATTGCTGTAATTGCTTATTTACAAAGATTAGGTACAGATATAAAAGCAGAAAACAAGTAGTATGAAATTTAAAAATTATTTAGAAACAATAACAGGAGTTGAAATTTACCCTCTCATCTCTTTGTTAATATTCTTTCTATTTTTTGTAGGCTGTATTATTTATGTAATAAAAGCAGATAACAATAAAATGGAGAAAAATAAAAATATTCCCTTAGAAGATTAAAATATATATTTTATGCAACCAAAAAAATATTTCAATAAATTAGTATTAGGTTTATTACCTGCATTGTTATTTACCTTTATTGCTATAACAGCAAATGCTAATGATGCAGATTCTACTACAGTAGCAACTACTACACAAAACGATTCTTTAACAAGTAATCCTTGGGTAATAATTTTTTCTATACTTATTGTTATAGAAGCAATTATTATTGGATATTTATTAGTAACTCCTGTCAATAATTTTGAGACAACTAACACACCAAAGAGAAAAAGAACATTGTGGGAGAGATTTAATAATTTTAAATCAATGGAAGAAGAAGGCTCTTTAGATACAGGTCATAGCTATGATGGAATTAAAGAGTTAGATAATGCTACACCACCATGGTTTACTATTGGATTTGCACTTTCTATTTTATTTGCATTTGTTTATATGTACAGATATCATGTAGTACACTCTGCACCATTACAATTAGAAGAATATGCTATTGAAGTTCAAATAGCAAAAGAAAGAAAAGAAGCATTAGATAAATTAAAGCCACCTAAAGTAATAGATGAAAATAATTTAGTTTTATTAGGTGCAAGTGATATTGCAAAAGGAAAAGAATTATTTATTAAAAATTGTGCTACATGTCATGCAAATGATGGTGGTGGTGGTGCTGGTGCAAATTTAACAGATGAATATTGGTTACATGGTGGTAGCTTAAAAGATATTTTTGTTTCTGTAAAATCAGGTTATCCACAAAAAGGTATGCCAGGTTGGGCAGAAATTTTAGGATTAGAACAAGTAGAACAAATAACCTCTTTTGTAAAAACTTTACAAGGTACTAAACCATTAGCCCCTAAAGAAAAACAAGGAGAATTGTATAATGAAAATGCTACTGTAGATACTACAAGAAAATAATTTAAGTATTAATGAATGTAAATGATATTGAAGAAGATGAAGCCTTTAGAGACAGTTTAACCACTGTAAATAAAGATGGTAGCAGAAAATGGGTGTATGCTGTACAACCTAAAGGAAAATTTTATGCACTAAGATCTTATG
>CAUJDL010000072.1 GCA_963169635.1 Bacteroidota bacterium | reverse complement strand
CTAATACTTTTTTATACTCAGCTTCTAATTTTGTAAACTCTACATGGTTTGTATAAATTGCTGGTTTAGCTAGAGATAATTCTATGTCAGTTTTTTTATTATTAATATTATTCACCAATTCTTCTAATTGAGCAAACTTTTTTTTCAGTTGCTTTAAATCATTTTTTAGTTTTGTTTGCTCATGATTATTTTGAGAAGGTTTTGGCTCTTTCTTTTTTTCTGCTATCACTTGTTTTTCTTCTTGAGCTATTTGTTTTTCTTGTTGTAGTTTTTGTTTAGCCATTCTTTCGTTCCATTGTACCCACTCATCATAAGTGCCTTTAAACTCTTTAATTTCATGATCTACAATTTCCCAAATTTTATTAGCAGTTTTAGCAATAAAATATCTATCGTGGCTAACTAAAATTAAACTTCCTTCATATTTATTTAATGCAGTTGCAAGCAGCTCTACACTGTGCATATCTAAGTGGTTGGTAGGCTCATCTAACATTAAAAAATTGCTTTTACTCACAATTACTTTAGCTAATGCAACTCTTGCTTTTTCGCCTCCACTTAATACACTAATTTTTTTATCTGTTTCATCGCCACTAAATAAAAAACAACCTAACAATGCTCTTAATTCAAGTTCAGTTTTTTGGCTACCACATTCTTTCATTTCATCTAAGATGCTATTGTTTAAATTCAAAGCTTCTAACTGATGTTGAGCATAAAAACTTTCTTCTACATTATGTCCCCATTCTCTTTGTCCTTCAAAATTTTCTACACCAGCAATAATGCGTAATAAAGTAGATTTTCCTTTACCATTAGCACCAATTAAAGCAATTTTATCGCCTCTATCAATTTCTGCTTTTCCATTATTAATAATTAAATTATCGCCAAATTTTTTGGTAACATTTTTTAAAGAAGCAATAATTTTTCCTGGTTGTTTATCTACCTGAAAATTAATTTTAATATTTGGTCGTTCAAGCTCTGCAGTTTCTATTCTTTCTAATTTATCTAATTTTTTCATTAAACTTTGTGCCATAGAAGCCTTACTAGCTTTGGCTCTAAAGCGTTCTATTAACCTTTCATTTTGTCTTATATAATCTTGCTGATTTTCGTAAGCTTTTTGTTGTAGTTCTATTCTAATAGCTTTTTCTGCTTCATAATAATCGTAATTGCCACTATAAATATGTAACTCTTGTTGATATAGTTCTACAATTTTATTAACCATTCTATTTAAGAAATATTTATCGTGACTTACAATTACAACGCTTCCTTGATAATGCAATAAATATTTTTCTAACCATTCAATACTTGGTAAATCTAAGTGGTTGGTAGGTTCATCTAATAATAATACATCGGGTTGTTGCAAAATCATTTTAGCTAATAAAACTCTCATACGCCAACCACCACTAAACTCTTTATAGGGTCTTTGTAAATCTTTATTATCAAAGCCTAAGCCTTGTAATACTTCTTCTGTTTTATGATGAATATTATAACCACCAGCAACTTCAAGGTCATGCAGTTTATCGCTATAAAGCATTAATAAATTTTCATCATCGCTATTTTGTGTAAGCTTATTTCCTAAATCTTCAATTTCTTTTTCTAGTTGTTTAATTTTTTCAAAAGCACCCATTGCAACTTCAATAATAGATTCATTGGTATCAAAACTTAATAAATCTTGATGTAAATAACCTATCGTTGTATCTTTTCCTTTTTCTACAGTGCCTTTGCTTGGTGTAAATTGTTGTGTAAGTACTTTTAATAAGGTAGATTTTCCTGTGCCATTATATCCAATTAAGCCAATTCTTTCGCCAGGTTGTATATGCCATGTAGCATTTTCTACAATTACTCTTGCACCAAACTCAAACGTTACATTTTGTAAACCAATTAACATAAAATAATTTTAAAACGATGCAAAGGTAATAGGTATAACTATTGTAACACAACCTAAAAAAGTTAATCATTGATAATACAAAGTTGTATTGCTACTATAGTAAATAAGTAATGTTTAATATTGCAGCCTAAAAAAATAGATATGAAGAGAATTTTAATTTTAATGTTTACATTATTTCAAGTAAGTAATTTATTAGCACAAGACAAAACAGTAAAAGATTTACAAACAGCATCTACCAAAACTATTAATAAAGATGCAAGTGATACTTCTACTAAGTCATGGAAAAAAGGAGGTGTATTTAGTGTTAATATTGCACAAGGTTCTTTAAGCAATTGGTCTGCTGGTGGCGATAAATTTTCTATGTCATTAAACCTTTATACTAATTTTTATGCTCATTATAAAAAAGGTAAAAATAGTTGGGGTAATAATATAGATTTTTATTTAGGCTATGTAAATACGACTACTTTAGGTGGTAGAAAAAATGATGACAGAATAGATTTTACTTCTAAATATGGTTATGCTTTAAAACCTAAATTAAATTTATCTACCTTATTTAATTTTAGAACACAATTTTTTGCAGGATATGAATATCCTAATGCAAATACAGAAATTTTAACCTCTAACATTCTTGCACCTGCTTATATTTTATTAAGTGTGGGTTTAGATTATAAACCTACATCAGATTTATCTATCTTCTTTTCGCCAATTACTACAAGATGGATTGTTGTAAATGATAAAACACTTTCTGCCAAAGGATTGTATGGTGTAGCACCAGGTAAAAAATCTGCTAACCAAATTGGTGCTTATGCAAGTATTAATTATACAAAAAACTTAAATAAAATTATTACTTATAAAGGCAAATTAGATTTATTTTCTAACTACAAAAACAATCCACAAAATATAGATTTATTTATGACCAATATGTTTTCTGCTAAATTATCTAAAGTACTTTCTGCTACATGGAGTTTAGATTTAATTTATGATGATGATGTAAAACTATTTGGAAAAAATAGCAACTCTCCTGCATTACAATTAAAATCTTTATTAGGTGTAGGATTATTAGTAAAATTGTAAATTCTTTTTTCTACATATTCATCAATCTATAATTATTATTTATGAAAAAGCATGTTGTTTTTTTATTAGGTATGTTGTTAATGATAAATTTTTCATTTGCACAAACCTTACAATCGCCTGAAACATTTTTAGGATATACAATAGGAACACAATTTACAAGACATCATAAAATTGTTGATTATGTAAAACATGTTGCTGCTACAAAAAAAGAAATGGTACATATAGAACAATATGGTACTACTTATGAAGGAAGAGAGTTAATGTTGGTATTTATTTCTTCTCCAGAAAATATGCAACGCTTAGAAGAAATCAGAAAAAATAATCTTACACTTACAGGTATTGAAAAATCATCTGCAAATAAAAATACACAAAATGCACCTGCCATAATTTGGTTTAGTTATAATGTACATGGCAACGAGCCAAGTAGTAGCGAAGCAGCTTTATTAACTATTTATGAATTAGTAAATCCATCTAATAAAGAAACTAAAGAGTGGTTAAAAAATACAGTTGTAATAATTGACCCTTGTGCCAACCCTGATGGAAGAGATAGATATGTAAATTGGTACAATCAAGTATTAGGCATACAAAGTAATACAGATGTACAAAGTAGAGAGCATAGCGAACCTTGGCCTAATGGAAGAAGCAATCATTATAATTTTGATTTAAACAGAGATTGGGCTTGGCAAACACAAATAGAAAGTGAGCAAAGAATTAAAAAATATAATTTATGGATGCCTCAAGTACATGTAGATTTTCATGAACAATATTATGATAATCCCTATTATTTTGCACCTGCTGCAGAGCCTTTACACGAAGCTGTAACTCAATGGCAACGCAACTTTCAAGAAGTAATTGGCAGAAATCATGCAAAATATTTTGATGCAAATGGTTGGTTATATTTTACTAAAGAAAGTTTCGATTTATTTTATCCTTCTTATGGCGATACTTATCCTATTTATAATGGTAGTATTGGTATGACTTATGAACAAGCAGGACATAGTAGAGCAGGTTTAGCTATTAAAACAACTAATGGAGAAATTTTAACTTTAACTGATAGAGTGTTGCATCATTACACTACAGGAATTTCTACAATAGAAGCAAGTTCTAACAATGCTAAAAAATTAGTAAGTGAGTTTGTAAAATATTTTGATGATGCCAATGCTGCTAAACATGCTTTGTATAAAACATATATACTTACATCTAACAATAAACATAAAATTGAAGCTCTAAAAAAATTATTAACTGCAAATGGAATTTTATTTGGCACAACAAATACCAATAACACAAAGGGTTTTTATTATCAACAACAAAAAGAAACAGACGTTAAAACCTTAGAATATACAATTGCAGTAAGTACTGCACAACCAAAAGGTGTTTTAGCAAATGTATTGCTAGAGCCTAAAAGTAAATTAAGTGATAGTGCTACTTATGATATTACTGCATGGAGTATTGCTTATGCTTATGATATCAACACTTATGCTTTAAAAGAAAAAAAAGAAATTAATTATGCAACAACTGCTCCTGCAACTATACAAAAATTTACGGCTAATTATGGTTATTTAATTGCTTACAATTCTGTAAATAGTGTTAAAGCATTAACTTATTTATTGCAAAAAGGTATTAAAGTAAGGTATTCAGAAAAACCTTTTATGTATAAAGGTAAGCAATATGATAGAGGTACATTAATTGTAATAAAATCAGGCAA
>CAUJDL010000071.1 GCA_963169635.1 Bacteroidota bacterium | reverse complement strand
AAACTATTAAAGAAATTTATCCCAATATTTTTGAATGGTTAAATATTCAAGACCTAAATAAAATGGTGTTGTTTATTATTATGTCGGTTGTAGCTATTATTAATTTAATTACTTGTTTACTAATATTAGTATTAGAACGTATAAGAATGATTGGTGTATTAAAAGCTTTAGGAGCAACAGATGCTACAATTAGAAAAATATTTTTATACCATGCAAGTATTATAGCTGTAATAGGTGTTGTATTAGGAGCTTTATTAGGTGTAGGATTATGTTTGTTACAGCATTATACAGGTTTTATAACTTTAGATGAAAGTAATTATTATGTAGCTGTAGCACCAGTAAAAATAATATGGTGGCAAGTATTTTTAATTTGTGTAGTAGTAGCATTTATTTGTTTTGCATCTTTATCTATTCCTTCATTATTAGTAAAAAAAATAAAGCCTGTAAAAGCAATACAGTTTAAATAATTTATTAAAAACAAAAGGCTATCTGATGTAGATAGCCTTTTTGAGTTTTATTTTTTTAGTGTACTAAAACCACTTTATCAGCTCCCCATTCATTATTTGTTGTTACATATCTTACAATGTAAGTACCAGCAGGAAAATGAGCTATATTAATTGTCCAACTAGTTTGTTTTGCATTTACTGGTATTTTCATTAAAATTTTTCCAGTAAAATCTGCTATAAATAAATCTTTCAAAGGTTTGTTTGCTGTAATAGTTACATTACCTTTTGTTGGGTTTGGCGATGCTTTTACTTTTAAAATATTATTATCTACTTTAATTAATGGTTCTTTTTGTTGTTGTGATGTACAGCTATTTACAAAAACCATTTGTTGAATAATTCTTGGTAGTAAATCATTTAATAATTCTACATTATAACTATCAGTAGTAGGCTCAATGTGTGCTTTGCCAATACCACTGTGGTTAGTTAAAAATAAATAAGTACCATTAGTAGCTAATGCAATAGAACGCATTAAAAATTCTGTACTTTTATCTGCACCACTACAAACAATTGGTACAACACGAATACCCATTGCAGCAGCTTTTTGTATTAGTGTAAACATTTTAGCTTGTGCCTCTTGGTGAGGTGGAGCATCTAAAATTAAAAACATAATTTTTGTTCTTGCATCTGAACTCCAGTTTAAACTATCTAATGCAGTTGCTAATGCTGCATCTACAGCTTCTGGAACATCGCCACCTGCTTCTGCACTTTGTAATTTTATAAAGTTTAAAACTTTCAATAAGTCAGTATTAAAATCAATATGTTTTGTTACATATTCATCTCCTAAATCTCTATAAAATACAGAAGCAGCTCTAAGTTCTACATTATTATATTTTTCAAATGTTTTTGTTAATACATCTTCTAACTCTAATTTTAAATAATCAATTTCATCACCCATACTTCCTGTAGCATCTACTACAAAAACAATGTCAATTTTATTACTGGTATTACAATCTGTTTCTATCTCTAATCTATTAATTCCTTCTTGAAATAAATATGGTTTAGTAATAGTTTTTGTAGAGCCTTTACAAACTATGATATAATCATTTTTTTCTTTGTTAGCATTACCAATATTAGCCCATAATTCTGCTTTACCTGTATTGTCTGTTACTGCTCTCCAAACTGTATCTTTTGTATAAGCATTTAATAAATAAACATAAACACCAACAGCAGCATATTTATTTTTATGCTGTATTTGTACAGTATATCGTTGGTTTACGTAAAGCTTCCAATTATTTGCATGAATTTTAAATTCATTGTCAGTAAAATCTTCCCACATTTTCCATTTATTAAAATCATTTACTTCACCTGCTGTTAATAATTTTGTAGCATAAGTTTCTTGTACATCTTTTGTAGTTGCTTCATCTGTTATATAACGTATTTTTTTATCGCTATAACTGCTACTACTTTTTGGTGAGGCATAAGTTTTATAAGCACCAGATCTTCCATCTGCTGTAGTTTTACTTGTTCTTGCTTCTTTTGTATATTTTTTAGAATAGCCATCAGTTTCATATAATCCACCTGCTTCACTCATACCAAAAGAAGCAATAGATTTTAAATCTGCAGTTGTAATTGGGTCGCCAGATGTAGATGCATAATAACTTTTACCCTTATCTCTTTTTGTTAATAATACTATTGAAAAATCTTTATCTATTACTGTTTTTTCTGTAACTACCACTTTATAAGGCTCGTAACCTTCTGCATTAAAAATTAAAGTATCTGGTAATTTAGATGCCATAATACTAAAACTACCATCTTTATTAGTTATTACTTTATTGACTTTATTGCTAAATTTTACTGTAATATTACTTGCACCAAAGCCCTTTTCATTCAATACTTTTCCTTTTATCATTTGGCTATTGGCATTAAAAGTTAAACTGCTAAACATTAAGGTTACTATCAAAAAAAATGAATATTTCATAAAAGTTTTTTTCTATGATGATGCTTTTATCATTTTTACACAAAATTTTTTAAAAAATATTTTTATCGTTTCTTTATCATTTAAATAAGCAACTTTGCTCTCTTACATTTAATATTAAATAGTTTATGAAAAAAATTACTTTCTTATTATTAATAAGTTTTTCAATTGCTAAAATTGCTTCAGCTCAAAAGTTTGAAACTAATGGTTGGCATTTATTAGGTTACGAGAAAGACTCTATCTATGGTATTAATTTAGCTCCTGCTTATCAGTTTTTAAAAGATCATAATGTAAAATCTACTAAAGTTATTGTAGCAGTATTAGATTCTGGTGTAGATACAGCACATGAAGATTTAAAAAATATACTTTGGAGAAATCCTAAAGAAATACCTAACAATGGTATTGATGATGATAAAAATGGATATATTGATGATATTTATGGTTGGAATTTTTTAGGAGGAAAAGATGGAAGAAATATCAATAAAGCAAGTAGTGAAAAAAGCAGAGTTTATCATGCTTATAAAGCAGTGTACGAAGGCAAAACTATTGATACAAATAATATGTCGTTAGACGAAAAATATTTATATCATACATGGTTAAGAAGTGCTAACGAAATTGTTGTAAATACAAATGAACAAGCTACTGTAACATACATTGAAGTAGCACTTAATGCTTTAAAGAAAAATGATAAAATCATTCGTGAAGATATGGGCAAAGATGAATATACTGTAGATGAACTTGAAGCCTATACACCTAAAAAAGATGAAGCAAAAAGAGCAAAAATGTCTTATTTACAAACAATGAAAATGTTTGGAATGGAAGGCGATGCAAAGAATACAGAAATTATTAAAGAGATAGAAGATTATGTAGTTGGTAAAAAAGAAGCTTTTGATGCAAAAGATAATCCACCTACAGATTATAGAGCAGATATTATTAAAGATAATTACCAAGATTTTAATGATAAATATTATGGCAATAATGATGTAATGGCAAATACCTCTAAACATGGTACACATGTAACAGGAATTATTGCAGCACAAAGAAATAATGGTATTGGTATGGATGGCGTTGCAGATAATGTACAAGTAATGACAGTAAGAGTTGTACCAGATGGAGATGAATATGATAAAGATATTGCTTTAGGTATTCGTTATGCTGTAGATAATGGTGCTAAAGTGATTAATATGAGTTTTGGTAAAGGCTTTTCTCCAGAAAAAAAATGGGTAGATGAAGCAATACAATATGCAGCCTCTAAAGATGTTTTAATAGTTCATGCAGCAGGTAACGATTCTAAGAATGTAGATATAGAAGAAAATTATCCTAATCCATTTAATTTATACGACAGAAAAAGAGCAGAAAACTATATTACTGTAGGTGCAAGTAGCGATATAAAACTTACAGGTTCTTTAGCTGCATCTTTTAGCAATTATGGAAAAAATACAGTAAATGTTTTTGCTCCAGGTGTTAGAATTTACTCTACTCTTCCTGGTGGTAATAAATATGGCAATTTAGATGGTACAAGTATGGCAAGTCCTGTTGTAGCTGGTGTTGCAGCATTATTAAGATCTTATTTTCCTGCATTAAGTGCTGTACAAATTAAACAAATTATAGAACAATCAGTTACTGTTTATGATAGCAGTGTTAATACATTTTTACCAGGTGGTAGAGAAAGTACTACACTGGCAAGTTTATGTACAACAGGTGGTATTGTAAATGTTTATAAAGCTATTCAAATAGCAGAAAATACTAAGCCTGTTTTAAAAGAACAACCAAAATCTAAGGAAAGAGTTAAAAAACATGCTTATAAATAAGCATTTACGTAAATAAATACTTTTAAAAGCTGCTACTAATAATAGCAGCTTTTTTTATTAAAAAAATCATTAAAAGACCTATTTTATTGTAAAAATGCTTACTTTTGCACCCCGATTTAAAAAACATCGGTAAATATTTATGAAACTATTTGTAAAACAATTAAACGCAGATGCACAGGAAGTAACAGGAGCTACAGAAGCAACTGAAACTGCTGCGACAACAAACAATCCTGAACCTACAATGATTGTAGAAGAAACTTTAGCAACAGCTCACGACGATTTTGATTGGAGTGTTGATAAACGTAATGTAGCTGTTTACAGCAAAGAAGAAAAAGAAAAATACGACAGTGTTTATGAAAACACTTTTGTAAAAATTGAAGATGGCGAAATTTTAAATGGCGATGTTGTTGGCTTAACTAAAACTGATGCTGTTATTAATATTGGTTTTAAAAGTGATGGCTTAATTTCATTAAATGAATTTCGTGATTTACCAGGTGTAAAAATTGGTGATAGTGTAGAAGTAATGGTCGTAGAAAAAGAAGACAGAAATGGTAATTTACATTTAAGCCGTAAAAGTGCTAGAATTTTCCGTGCTTGGGAAAGAATTATGGAAGTTCATAAAACTGGTGAAGTGGTTACTGGACTTGTTACAAGTAAAACTAAAGGTGGTTTAATTGTAGATGTGTTTGGTATGGAAACTTTCTTACCAGGTTCTCAAATTGATGTAAAACCT
Organism: Bacteroidota bacterium; assembly: GCA_963169635.1. Lineage (GTDB taxonomy): Bacteria > Bacteroidota > Bacteroidia > Chitinophagales > Chitinophagaceae > UBA1930. The sequence continues at coordinate 463 of CAUJDL010000071.1, read as the reverse complement.
GTAACAGATTACGATCAATTTGTAGGAAAAACAATGGAATTTAAAGTAGTTAAAATTAATGAAACTATTAAGAATGCTGTTGTATCGCATAAAGCATTAATTGAAAGTGATATTGAAGCACAACGTGCAGAAATAATGGGTAAATTAGAAAAAGGTCAGGTATTAGAAGGTACAGTAAAAAATATTACAGACTTTGGTGCATTTATGGATTTAGGTGGTTTAGATGGTTTATTATACATTACAGATATTTCTTGGGGTAGAATTTCTCATCCTTCTGAAGTATTAAAATTAGAACAAAAAATAAATGTGGTTGTATTAGACTTTGATGATGATAAAAAACGTATCAGCTTAGGTTTAAAACAATTAACTCCACATCCTTGGGATGTATTACCAGAAAACTTAGCTGAAGGTGCTATTGTAAAAGGTAAAGTTGTAAATATTGAAGATTATGGTGCTTTCTTAG
>CAUJDL010000070.1 GCA_963169635.1 Bacteroidota bacterium | reverse complement strand
CCCCTTTAATAAGATTAAATAAAATAACAAAAGATATACCTTGTACAGTATTAGCTAAAGTAGATTATTTTAATCCTGGTAATAGTATTAAAGATCGTATGGCTTTAAAAATGTTAGAAGTTGCAGAGCAAGAAGGAAAATTAAAACCAGGTGGCACTATTATAGAATGTACAAGTGGTAATACAGGTATGGGCTTAGCTTTAGCAGCTTGTGTAAAAGGGTATAAATGTATTTTTGTAACAACAGATAAACAGAGTAAAGAAAAAGCAGATATTTTAAAAGCTGTTGGTGCAGAAGTAATTGTTTGTCCAACGAATGTAATGCCTGAAGATCCTAAAAGTTATTATTCTGTAGCAAAAAGATTAGCAACAGAAATTCCAAACTCATATCACTTTAATCAATACGATAATTTAGCTAACAGACTTGCACATTACGAAACTACAGGACCAGAAATTTGGCAACAAACAGATGGTAAAATAACACACTTAGTTTGTACTGCAGGTACAGGAGGTACTGTAACAGGTACAGCAATGTATTTAAAAGAAAAAAATCCAAATATTAAAGTTTGGGCAATAGATGTTTATGGTAGTTTATTAACCAATTATTTTAATACTGGTGAAGTAGATATGAGTTTTGTACACCCTTATATTAGTGAAGGTTTTGGAGAAGATTTTGTACCTCAGAATTATGATATGAGTGTAATAGACAAATTTGAACAAGTAACAGATAAAGATGGTGCAATTATGGCAAGAAAACTTGCTAAAGATGAAGGTATTTTTTGTGGTTATAGTGCAGGTAGTTGTTTACAAGGTTTAATGCAATTAAAACAATCTTTAACCAAAGATGATTTAGTAGTTTGTATTTTTCATGACCATGGCAGCCGTTATGTTGGTAAAATTTATAACGACCAATGGATGATAGAACGTGGATTTTTAGATGTAAAATCTTTTAAAGATATTATTAGTGCAAGAGGTAATAAAAAACTGATAACTGTAAGTACTCAACAAACAGTAGCTGAAGCTGTAGAGCTAATGAAAAAATATGATATAGAGCATATTCCTGTATTTGATAATAATGAACTTAAAGGTAGTATTAGCGAAGCAGGTTTATTCTTAAAAATATTTAATAATGCAGCTATTAAAGATGCTTTAATCAAAGATGTATTAGAGCCTGCATTTACATTAGTAGATTTTAATACACCAGTAGAAAAATTAGGTAAACTAATTACCAAAGAAAGTGGTGCTGTATTAGCAAAAGACGAAGCAGGAGAGTATCATATTGTTACAAAATATGATGTTATACAAAATATGGCTAAATAGTCATTAGTTGTATTTAGGCAGCAATAAGTCATACATTTTATTTAACTTAGCTACAAGTAATTTGTAGCTTTTTTTTATTCATTAAATAAAATAATGTATGACAAAGTTTACTGCAAGAAACAGCATTTATTTTGCTTTAAGTGCACCTGTTTTAATAATACTTTTTATTGTATTAATTGTTCAGGCTAATTGGGTAAATTTTCAAAATCCTTATATCACTTTTGCCATCACTTTTGATTTATTAATAAGTTCGCCCATTATTTATTTTTTATTTATTAGAAAAACAAAAGTTCCGCATACAACCATTATTCCTATTTTCATTTTAGGGTTAGTAGTAGGTACTTATATTATACCAAAAGAAAATCAATTTTTTCTACATTTATTTAAGTTTTGGGTATTGCCTGTAATAGAGCTTTCTATTTTATTTTTAGTTATTGTAAAAGCAAGAAAAACTATAATAAAATTTAAACAAGCTCAACAACATTCTCAAGATTTTTATTCCATTTTAAAAGTTACTTGCAGCACTATTGTGCCACAAAAAATAGTACCTATAGTAGCTACAGAGTTAGCTATGATATACTACGGATTTATAAGATGGAAAAAATTTCATTTGCAAGAAAATGAATTTAGCTATCATAAAAAAAGTAGTACTCAAATATTATTAGGTGCTATTATCATGTTGTTATTAGTAGAAACTTTTGCTATTCATTTATTAGTTATAAAATGGAATGCTACAGTAGCTTGGATTTTATTTGGGTTAAGTATTTATACTGTTTTACAACTGATTGGTTTTTTAAAATCATTATCGCAACGCCCAATTGTTTTAGATGATGAAAGAATTTATTTTAGATATGGTTTTATGGCAGAAACCATTGTTCATTATGCAGATATTGAAAGTATAGAAATTGGTAATAAAGTAAAAGATGTAGATAAACTAACAAAGAAGTTATCCATTTTTGGCGACTTAGATAGCTATAATATTATTTTAAAACTTAAACAAGAACAAAAAATTGATGGTTTATATGGCTTGAAAAAGAAATACACTACCTTACTTTTCTTTGTAGATGAAAAAGAAAAATTTATCAGCAAAGTATTGATGGGTATTGCAAAGCATCAACAATAAACAATCTTTTTACTAAATATTATTTGAGTTTTATTTAAAAATTTTGACAACAATTTTTTATTTTTTAAAAGTTTTTTTGGTTAATATTTTTGAGTGCCTATTTTTGCACTCCCTAATAATAAAAGGGAGCTTAGCTCAGCTGGTTTAGAGCATCTGCCTTACAAGCAGAGGGTCGGCGGTTCGAATCCGTCAGCTCCCACTAAAACTCACAGAAATGTGGGTTTTATTTTTTTTAGCCATTATGTAGTAGTTTTAATTACTAAAAACTTTTCTTTCATAAAATTCAATGTTTTGCAACTGCATATTCTTACAGATAAAATTTGGTTTCCTCCGGTAGAGTCTGCTTCTGAAGATGGACTTTTAGCTATGGGTGGCGATGTAAAACCTGAACGTTTAATTTATGCTTATCAGCAAGGAATTTTTCCTTGGTATAGCGATAGTGTGCCTTTATGGTGGCATCCTAATCCTCGTTTTATTTTATTGCCTCAAGAATTAAAAGTGAGTAAAAGTATGCAGCAATTATTAAAACAAAATAAATGGCAGTTTACTATTAATAAAGCATTTGAGCAGGTAATTGTACATTGTAGAAGAATACCTAGAAAAAATCAAGATGGAACATGGATAACAGACGATATTCAACAATCCTATATTCAACTACATACCATGGGCTATGCACATTCAGCAGAAGTTTGGGAAAAAGATGAGTTAATTGGTGGTTTGTATGGTGTAAAAATGGGTAAAGTATTTTTTGGCGAAAGTATGTTTAGCAAAAAATCTAATGCTAGCAAATATGCTTTTATAAAATTTGTACAACAGTTAATTGAAGAAGGAGTGGAGCTTATAGATTGTCAGGTTTATACTGAACATTTAGAAAGCTTAGGTGCTAAAATGATTTTAAGACAGCAGTTTATGCAATTGCTGAAACATTTGTTGAAATAAATTATATCTTATAAAATATCATAAACAATTACTGTTTTTATTATCCTTACAATATTCTATAGCTTATTTTTGCCAACTTAGAAATAATACATTATGAGTGAAGAAAAGAGTTTAAATTTTATTGAAGAAATTATAGAAAAAGATTTAGCAGAGGGTAAACATGCTTCAATAATTACAAGATTTCCACCAGAGCCTAATGGATATTTACATATTGGTCATGCAAAAAGTATTTGCTTAAATTTTGGATTAGCTAATAAATATGGTGGTAAAACAAATTTAAGATTTGATGACACTAATCCTGTAACAGAAGAAACAGAATATGTAGAAAGTATTAAAGCAGATATACAATGGCTTGGCTTTTCTTGGGCAAATGAATTTTATGCTTCTGATTATTTTGAAAAATTATATGAGTTTGCAACTACACTTATTAAAAAAGGTTTAGCTTATGTAGATGATAGCAATAGCGATGATATTGCAAAACAAAAAGGTAGCCCAACAGTACCAGGTGTAAGAAATAAATATGCAGATAGAACAGTAGAAGAAAATTTAGAGCTATTTACAGCAATGCGTAATGGTAAATATGCAGATAGCGAAAAAGTATTAAGAGCAAAAGCAGATATGAGCAGCCCTAATATGCACATGAGAGACCCTATTATTTACAGAATAAAACATGCTCATCATCATCGTACTGGTAATAAATGGTGTATTTATCCAATGTACGATTTTGCACATGGACAAAGCGATTCTATTGAAAATATTACACACTCTATTTGTACTTTAGAATTTATACCTCATAGAGAATTGTATAATTGGTTTATAGATAAATTAGCCATTTTTCCATCTCATCAATATGAGTTTGCTAGGTTAAATATGACTTATACTGTAATGAGTAAAAGAAAATTATTACAATTAGTGAATGAAAAACATGTAACAAGTTGGGACGATCCACGAATGCCTACTATTAGTGGTATGAGAAGAAGAGGTTATGGTGCAGCAGCTTTAAGAGATTTTTGCGATAAAATTGGTATTGCAAAAAGAGAAAATTTAATTGATTTAGGCTTATTAGAGTTTTGTGTAAGAGAAGAACTAAATAAAACAGCTTTAAGAAGAATGGTTGTTTTTCATCCTTTAAAAATTACTATTACCAATTTTGATAAAGAAGTAGAATGGGTAAACTTAGAAGATAATCCTGAAGACCCAAATACTACTTATCGTCAAGTGCCTTTTAGCAAAGAAATTTATATAGAGCAAGATGATTTTATGGAGCAACCTCCTAAAAAATATTTTAGACTTTTTCCTGGTGGTAAAGTAAGATTAAAAGGAGCATATATTATTCAATGTGATGAAGTTGTAAAAGATAATGAGAATAATATTGTAGAACTAAAATGTACCTATATTCCTGAAAGTAAAAGTGGAAATGATACTAGTGGCATTCATGTAAAAGGTACTTTGCATTGGGTAAGTATAGCACATGCTATTAATGCAGAAGTAAAACTTTATGATAGATTATTTAAGGTAGAAAATGTAGCAGAAGCAGAAGGCGATTTTAAAGAATATATTAACCCAGATTCTTTACAAATTTTAGATAAAGTATATGCCGAACCTGCTTTAGCTAATGTAAATTTTGATGATAGATTTCAGTTTTTAAGAAAAGGATATTTTTGTATAGATAAAGATAGTACAGCCAATCAAATAATATTTAACAGAACAGTTACGTTAAAAGATGGCTGGGCAAAAGAAGTGAAAAAGCAAAGCTAATTCACTGTGCATAAGTGTATATAGGTTAAAAAAATTGTAAACAATGTATAAATAGCTAGCAAAGTTTTTGTGTAGTTAATAATCTTTTGTTACCTTCACTACTGTTAATAGCGTATGAAGAAATTTTACATCATAGTATTAAGTACCATTTTAATTATCAGTACTGCATTTACTGCAAGTAATACTATTGGTGTAGATACAGATAAACAACAAGTAAAAGTTGTTTACTTTTATCCAAACCCAGCAACTTCTTTTATCAATTTTGAATATACACAACCTTTAGATAAAGGCTATACTTTACAGCTATATAATTTTATAGGTAAAAAAGTGTATGAAACTACTGTTACAGGTACAAAAACTACAATTTCTTTAGAAGGTTTTTATCGTGGTATTTATATTTTTCAACTAAGAGATAAAAGTGGAAAAATAAAAGAAAGCGGTAAGTTTCAAATAATCAAATAATTATTTATTGTGTTAAAGGATTTTGTAAAGCCTTAGTAAAATCGTTCCATATTTCTTGTACAATTTCAGCTGCAGGTTTTATTTCATTTATTATACTACTTACTTGTCCAATTTCTAATTCACCTTCTTGCATATCTCCTTCAAACATACCTTTTTTAGCACGGGCTCTGCCTAAAATATTATTCAATTCATCTGCACTTGCACCGTTATCTTCTGCTTCTTTAATGGTATTTGCAAAATTATTTTTTAGCAATCGAACAGGAACAGTTTTTTTAAGATGCAACATAGTATCTCCTTCATTAGCTTTAATAATTGCTTCTTTAAAGTTTTGATGACTAGAAGCTTCTGGTGTACAAACAAATCTGCTACCAATTTGTACAGCTTCTGCACCTAAAATCATTGCTGCAAGCATTTGTTTGCCTGTAGCAATACCACCTGCAGCTATCAAAGGAATTGTAATAGCATTTTTAACAGCAGGTATTAAAACCATTGTAGTAGTTTCTTCTCTACCATTATGTCCACCTGCTTCAAAACCTTCAGCAACAATTGCATCGCAACCAGCAGCTTCAGCTTTTTTGGCAAAAAAACTACTGCTTACAACATGTACTACTTTAATTCCTTTTTCTTTTAATAGGGGAGTCCAAGTTTTAGGATTTCCAGCACTTGTAAAAACAATAGGTACTTTTTCTTCAATAATAATTTCAATATGTTTTGCAATGTCAGGATATAATAAAGGTAAGTTTACAGCAAAAGGTTTATTGGTTGCAGCTTTACATTTTACTACATGTTTTTTAAATACCTCAGGATACATACTTCCTGCACCAATAATACCTAAACCACCTGTATTACTTACTGCACTTGCTAAACGCCAGCCACTAGCCCAAATCATTCCTGCTTGAATTATGGGATATTGAATATTAAAAAGTTCAGTTATTCTGTTTGTAAAGTGCATAATGTTTTTTTATAAGTTCATACTTTTAATAATGCCTTTAATTTTATTTTCAAGTTCATTATATTTTACATCATATTCTTCTTTATTATTTAATTGTGTTTTTACACTGAAATAAAATTTAATTTTAGGCTCAGTGCCACTTGGTCTTGCAGAAATTTTACTTCCATCTTCAGTTACAAATTGTAAAACATTGCTTTTTGGTAAATCAATTTTCCACTCATTACCTTTAATAAAATCTTTGCCTACTTGTGTTTCATAATCAATAATAGCTACTACTTTACTGCCATTAATTTCTTTTGGTGGATTGCTTCTATATTCTTCCATCATTGCTGCAATTTCTTTTTGTCCATTCATTCCTTTTTTAGTAATACTTACTAAACTTTCATAATAAAATCCATATTGAATATATAGGTCTATCAACTTGTCAAATAAACTTCTTCCTTGTTCTTTTTCATAAGCAGCCATTTCGCATAAAAGAGCTACAGCACTTACAGCATCTTTATCTCTTGTACCTTGACCAATCATTAAGCCAAAGCTTTCTTCTCCACCAACAATATAATTTTTTTCTTGTTCTTTGTCACGTATCATACTAGCAATCCATTTAAAGCCAGTTAATACACTATAAGCATGTACATTATTTTGTTTAGCAATTTCTAAAGCCATATCTGTAGAAACAATAGTAGATATTACCATATCATTAGGCATTGCAATTCCTTTGCTTTTACGAGCTTCAATGATATAAGCAAATGCTAAAACCAATGTTTGATTACCATTCATTAACACCCACTCACCACGATGATTTTTAATACCAATACCTACTCTATCACTATCAGGGTCTGTGCCACATAAAATATCTGCATCTAAAGCAATTGCTTTTTTCAAGCCAATGCTCATAGCTTCTGTTTCTTCTGGATTAGGGTAAACTACTGTTGGAAAATTTCCATCTGGTGTAGCTTGTTCATCTACAATTGTAATGTTGCTAAATCCAAATCTTTTTAATGTTTCTGGTACAATAGTAATACCTGTACCATGTATAGGTGTATATACAATTTTTAAATCGTGTTGTTTAGCAATTACATCAGGATAAATACTTAATGCTTTTACCATATTCATATAAGCATCATCCATTTCTTTACCCATTAGTGTAATATTTTTTTCTTGTCCACTC
>CAUJDL010000069.1 GCA_963169635.1 Bacteroidota bacterium | reverse complement strand
TTAAACAAATTATTCATTGCCAAAGGCAATAGATGTACCACTTTCAAAACTAAAAGTTTTGAAAGAACGAAATGTGTTCTTATGAAACTTGCAGTTTCATAAGTTAGTATTACATTGCTTACAGCAATTAAACAAATTATTCATTGCCAAAGGCAATAGATGTACCACTTTCAAAACTAAAAGTTTTGAAAGAACGAAATGTGTTCTTATGAAACTTGCAGTTTCATAAGTTAGTATTACATTGCTACAAGCAATTAAATTAACAACAACAGCTAAATCAATTTATTTTAAAAAGAATTTTAACCATTTTAATTTTTCTTTAAATGGAGGATATTTTATTGAAGGGTCTATCCATGTAGCAGATTTTAAAACTGATTTTGCATGTGTAAAAGTGTAAAAAGATTTTTTTCCATGATATGCACCAACACCACTAAACCCAATACCTCCAAATGGTAAATGATGATTTGTAAAATGATATGCTGTATTATTGATACATCCTCCACCAAATCTAACAGCATTTATCCAATTTGCTTCTTTTATAGCTGATGATGTAAATACATACATAGCTAATGGATATGGATGTTGATGAATAATGTTTAATGCTTCTTGTTGTGTATTAAAAGTAAAAATAGGTAATATAGGTCCAAAAATTTCATCTGTCATAACAGCAGATGTTAGTAATACATTTTGTAATAAAGTTGGCTGTATGTATAAATTATTTTTATTGTAATTGCCTCCATAAATTATATCTCCTTCTTTTAAAAAACTTTGTAGTGTATCAAATCTTTTTTCATTAATTATTTTTCCATAATCTTCACTTTGTGCTGCATTTGTAGTATAAAATTTTTCAATAGTATTTATCAGTGCTGCTATCAATTTATCTTTAATTTTTGTGTGTACTAATAAATAATCTGGTGCAATACATGTTTGCCCAGCATTTATAAATTTACCTATAGCAATACGTTTTGCAGCTACATTAATAGCTGCATCATCTTCTACAATACAAGGACTTTTACCACCAAGTTCTAATGTTACTGTAGTTAATTGTTTTGCAGCCATTGTATATACAGCTTTGCCCACAGCAATACTCCCTGTAAAAAAAATATGGTTAAATCTAAAATTATTCATCAGTGCAGGAACAACTGTTGCACCATCGCCTTGTACTACAAGAATATAATTAGCAGGAAAAACTGTAGTAATAATTTTTTCAATTATTTCACTCGTTGCAGGGGTTAGTTCACTTGGTTTTATAACAGCACAATTTCCACCTGCAATTGCACCAACTAATGGTGTAAATGCTAACTGAAAAGGATAATTCCAAGGTGCAATAATGAGTACTACACCTAATGGTTCATAATAAATTTTATTACTACTAGGTATATTCATTAAGTTGGTAGCTACTTTTTTAGGTTGCATTAATTTTTTTAAATTTTTCAGCATATAATTTATTTCCATTAATACTAAAGCAATTTCAGTAGCATAGGCTTCTGCTTTGCTTTTACCTAAATCTTTTTGTAAAGCATTGCTAATGGCTTCTTCATGTTGTTTAATAGCTAAAGCAAGATTTTGTAATTGTGTTTTTCTGAATTGATAAGTTTGCGTATTACCAGCATCAAAAAATTGTTGTATATTGTTTAGTTGAGTAGTCATAATTTTATTTTGCACTTCAGGTTAAAAATAAAAGTTTTAAATTAACAAACTGTCTAAAGATGAAAGAGTTTTTGCAAGATGATATTTTTTTTATGCAACAAGCATTAAGAGAAGCACAAAAAGCATTTGATGAAGATGAAGTGCCTGTAGGTGCTATTGTAGTATTAAATAATAAAATTATTAGCAGAGGCTATAACCAAACAGAAAAATTAAACGATAGTACTGCACATGCAGAAATGATTGCTTTAACAAGTGCTTATAATTATTTAGGAGCTAAATATTTACCAGAAGCTACTTTATATGTTACAGTAGAGCCTTGCTTAATGTGTTGTGGTGCTTTATATTGGAGCAAATTAGCTAAGATAGTTTATGGTGCAAGTGATGAAAAAAATGGTGGGCTAAGATTTTTTACAGATAAACAAGGAAATATTTTACCAGAAAAATGGCCTTTTCATCCTAAAACACAATTAGTAAAAAGTGTATTAGCAGATGAGTGTGCAATGTTGATGAAAACTTTTTTTCAGTCAAAAAGATAATCATTAAAAAAATACATCTTCAATAAAGAAAAATTCAGGCTCTTTGTTTTTAATTAAGGTAATAGCCATTACATCAAATTGTAAAAATTTCCATTGAGGATTTATTTCTAAATATGCAGCTGCAGCTTTTTTAAGTGCATTCATTTTACGTTCATCAATACTTTCTTCTGGTAAGCCAAATTGCTGATTAGTTCTGGTTTTTACTTCTACAAAATGTAAAGTATCATTTTTACTAGCAATAATATCTACTTCACTATGTTTATAACGATAGTTTCTAACTATAATATCATAGCCATTTTTAATTAACCAATTTGTTGCTAAATCTTCTCCTTTGTTTCCTGTATTTTTATTGCCTAAATTCATAAAGCATAAAAAAATTTCAATGCAATTAACAGATAAAATTTTTAAACTAAAAGGTAAAGTACAACATTATGCTTGGGGAGGTTATCATTTTATTCCTTCTTTATTAAAAATAGACAATACAGCCAATAAGCCTTTTGCAGAATATTGGTTAGGTACTCATAATGCAGCACCTACAGAAGTGGTAGATAAAAATATTTCTTTAAATGATTTAATCTTACAAAATCCGAGTAGATATTTAGGCGATGAAGTTTATCAATTGTTTAAAGGTATACCATATTTATTTAAAGTGTTAGATATTAAAGATATGCTGAGCATTCAGGTACATCCTACAAAAGAAGAAGCTGTAAAAGGCTTTTTACTAGAAGAGCAAAAAGGCATACCAATTAATGCACCTAATAGAAATTATAAAGATCAAAATCATAAACCAGAAATGATGATTGCTTTAGGTGAGTTTTGGTTGTTACATGGGTTTAAAAATAAATTAGCTATTGAAAATATTTTAACAGAAAATGCTGAGCTAAATATTTTTTTACCACTGTTTAAAAAAGAGGGTTATAAAGGGTTATATCAAACCTTAATGGAAATGCCTCAAGAGCAGGTAAATACAATTTTAACTCCATTAGTTGTAAAAGCAATTAATCAAAAAAAGCAACATCAATTAACTAAAAATCATCTTGAATGGTGGATTGCAAAATGGTATAATAATACTACAACATTAACAGATATTGACAGAGGTATTTTTTCTATTTATCTTTTAAATTTAGTGCAATTACAAAAAGGAGAAGCTATTTTTCAAAAAGCAGGTGTGTTACATGCATATTTAGAAGGTCAGAATATAGAATTAATGGCAAATAGTGATAACGTTTTAAGAGGTGGATTAACTCCTAAGTATATTGATATTAATGAACTAATGTTACATACTTTATTTGAACCTATAAATCCTACAATTATTTATTCTGAAAAAATTGCTGAAGAAAAAAAATATCCCTGCCCTGTCAATGATTTTGCTATCAGTACTATAGAGCTTAATGCAGGTAAAGAGTATAATGCTTTAGCTACTTCATTTGAAATATTTTTTGTAATGGAAGGTGCTGTAATTATAAAGGATAAAGAAAATTGTGTGATAAAAAAAGGAGAGGCTTTTGGTATTGCAGCCAATACTCATTATGGTTTTACAAGCACAGGAAATACTATCTTATTTAAAGCATTTGTACCTATTTAATCATCATTTGTTTTCTTTTTTAGTAATAAAACCTATTTGAAACAAACTTTAGTTTACTTATTTTTGCCAAAATTTATAAAGATGAAAAATAGTCGTTTAGTAATATTTACTATTGCTTTAATAGCTTTAACAGTGATTGTAAAATTAATTTGTGCACCTGTATTAGGTTTAAGTGGTTTTTCACCAATCATTGCCATTGCATTATTTGCAGGTATGAGTATTCATAATAAAAAATATGCTTTTATCATGCCTTTGGCTGCATTAATAGTAAGCGATGTTATAATAGAAATTTTATACAGAGTTGATTTATTTACTTTCTCAGGTTTTTATAAAGGTCAATTAGTAAATTATAGCTTATTAATGCTTAGTGTATTAATAGGTTGGGCAGTAAAAGGTAAAAGCTATCTATCAATGGGTTTTGGAGCATTTGCAGCTTCTACTATTTTCTTTTTATTATCTAATTTTAGTGTTTGGTATGCAAGTACTATGTATGCAAAAGATTTTAATGGTTTAATGCTTTGTTATGAGTTAGCATTACCTTTTTATCGTAATGAGTTAATTTCTACAGCCATATTTTTACCTTTAATTATTGCAGGATATAATTATATATTAAAAGCTAATACTAAATTAGTTTTAGAGTAATAAGTTGAAATATAATGACTTGTAATTTTTTATAGGTCAATAATTACCTTTTTGAACTGCTTTGTATCATTTATTAAAGAAATACAAAGCAGTTTTTGTTTTTACCATTGCCATGTTTAATATAGTTAGTCAATCTTTGAAAATCAGTGGTATAATTTAGTTTAAGCTATAAAACCAATTTTATTTTAAAATAAATATAAAAAAACTTGGCAGTTTAATAACAAAGCCCCTACCTTTGCAACCCCAACGGAAAATTGGTCAAAGATTATGTCTCAGAGAATAAGAATAAAATTACAAAGCTACGATCACAATTTAGTAGATAAATCTGCTGAAAGAATTGTGAAAACTGTACGTAGCACAGGTGCTGTAGTAACTGGTCCTATTCCTTTGCCTACACACAAAAAAATATTTACAGTTTTACGTTCACCACACGTAAACAAAAAAAGTCGTGAGCAATTCCAATTATGCACTCATAAGCGTTTATTGGATATATATACATCAACTTCAAGCACAGTAGATGCTTTAAGTAAATTAGATTTACCTTCTGGTGTAGAGGTAGAAATTAAGGCATAAAAGCCAACCCGTTTTAAACGGATAGTTCTTAAAAAAATATTCATCTCTCAATTCTTTAATAGTAAAGAAGAAAAGAGCTCTGAAAAAATAAATAACCCATCCTAATTCAATTTTATAGAATAAGGATGATTAAAATATAAACAAGCCCTTCGAGGTTTGTTTACTACTGGTACTTCTATTCATAAATAATATGAAAACAACAGAAAAGGTCAGTAGCAAACAAGGATTGAATTATGCACTTCATCAGCATAATGTCCTTCAAAACCTCAGCGGGCACAAACCGCAAAAAGATGAAAGGAATTATAGGAAAAAAACTTGGGATGACAAGCATTTTTGCCCCTGATGGCAAACAAACAGCTTGTACAATTATTGAGGTAGCTCCTAATGTGGTTACACAAATTAAAACCATTGAAACAGATGGTTACAATGCAGTTCAGTTAGCAGTAGGCGATAAAAAAGAAAAGCATGCTACTAAAGCTGAAATCAATCACTTTGCAAAAGCCAATACTCCGGCTAAACAATTTACCAAAGAATTTCGTGATTACACTATAACAGCAAATGTTGGCGAAACAGTTACTGTTGAAATATTTCAAGAAGGCGAAAAAGTAGATGTAGTAGGTACTACTAAAGGAAAGGGTTTTCAAGGTGTTGTAAAACGCCATGGCTTTTCTGGTGTAGGCGAAGCTTCTCATGGTCAGCATGATCGTCAAAGAGCTCCAGGCTCTATTGGTGGTTCTTCTTATCCTTCAAGAGTATTTAAAGGTATGAGAATGGCAGGCCGTATGGGTGGCGACAGAGTAAAAACAAAAGGTTTGAAAGTGTTAAAAATTTTCCCTGAAAAAAACTATATCTTAATTAGTGGTTCTATTCCAGGACACAATAACTCAATAGTTTTAATTCAGAAATAATCACTCTATAATAATTGAACAATGCAAATAGATGTTTTAAATATAAAAGGTCAAAAAACAGGAAGAACAGTAGAATTACCAGAAGATATTTTTGGTATAGAACCTAATGACCATGTAATTTATTTAGCTGTAAAACAATATTTATCTGCTCAACGTCAGGGAACACATAAAGTAAAAACCCGTGCAGAAGTAAAAGGTGCTAGCAGAAAATTACATAAACAAAAAGGTACTGGTGGTAGCCGTAAAGGTAATATTCGTAACCCTTTATACAAAGGTGGTGGTACAATATTTGGTCCTAAACCTCATGGTTATAACATTAAGTTAAATCGTAAAGTAAAAGACTTAGCTAAAATTTCGGCATTAAGCTATAAAGCAAAAGATAATGCTATTGTAGTTATAGAAGATATTACATTAGATGCACCTAAAACAAAACAAGTTGCAGATGTAATGAGTGCAATAAATGTAGCTAATAAAAAATCAATTATTGTTTTACCAGAGTATAATGATAATGTGTATTTAAGTACACGTAATATACCTAATGTAGCAAGTTCTTTATTAGTAGATATTAATACTTATGATATCTTAAATGCAGATGTATTAGTATTTACAGAAAATGCAGCAAAGATTTTTGCAGACAATGAAACAGTAGTTGCTTAATTAATAAGCTAAATTTTGAATATTTCAAATAGAAAGAAATGAAACTAACAGAAGTATTAGTAAAACCAATTTTAACCGAAAAAGCAAATAAACAGCAAGAAAAATTGCGTAGATATGCTTTTAGAGTAAATAAAAGAGCCAACAAGCTTGAAATTAAAAAAGCTGTTGAACAATTTTATGGAGTAACAGTAACAGATGTAAATACTGCTGTAGCTCCTGGTAAAAATAAAACTCGCTACACAAAAGATGGATTTATTGAAGGAAAAAAATCTTCTTATAAAAAAGCTTTTGTAACAGTAGCAGAAGGTGAAACAATAGATTTATACGAAAACATTTAAATTATAGTTAACGAAGCTGAAAAATTCGTTGTAAAAAAATAAAATATGGCATTAAAGAAATATAAACCAATGACCGCAGGCACACGCTGGAAAATTGGTAATGCTTATGCAGAAGTAACAACTAATAAACCAGAAAAAAGTTTATTAGAACCTGTTAAAAAATCTGGTGGTCGTAATGCTCAAGGTCGTCGTACAATGAGATATATTGGTGGTGGCCATAAAATACACTATCGTATTATAGATTTTAAACGTAATAAGTATGGTGTAGAAGCTACTGTACAATCAATTGAATACGATCCAAACCGTACAGCATTTATAGCATTAGTAACTTATACTGATGGAGAAAAAAGATATATTATAGCACCACAAGGCTTACAAGTAGGAGCAAAAGTAACTAGTGGCGAAGCAGTAGCACCAGAAATTGGTAATACACTTCAAATGAAAAATATGCCATTAGGTACTATGATTCATAACATTGAAATGCAACCAGGCCAAGGTGGTAAATTAGTAAGAAGTGCAGGTTCATCAGCTCAATTAGCAGGTAAAGAAGAAAAATATGCTGTACTAAAAATGCCAAGTGGCGAATTAAGAAAAGTATTAATTAACTGTTTTGCTACTGTAGGTGTTGTATCTAATAGCGACCACAGTCTTCAAACAATAGGTAAAGCTGGTGCTAACAGATGGAGAGGTATTCGTCCAAGAGTTAGAGGTGTAGCTATGAACCCTGTAGATCACCCAATGGGTGGTGGTGAAGGTAGAGCTTCAGGTGGTCATCCACGTAGCAGAACTGGTAAATATGCTAAAGGAGAAAAAACAAGAACAAAAGGAAAAGGTAGCGATAAATTAATTATCCAACGCCGTGATGGTAAAAAAATAGCAAAATAAATTTTTAAAAGTTAAAATATTTCCTAACTAAATAAGGAAAGAATAAACTAAAAATAATAATCAATTATGGCTCGTTCAATTAAAAAAGGTCCTTATGTAGATGCTAATGTAGAGAATAAAGTACTTAGCATAAACGAAGGAAAAACTAAAAAAAGTGTTATCAAAACTTGGAGTCGTCGTAGTACAATTACACCAGACTTTGTAGGACACACTTTTGCAGTACACAATGGCAATAAGTTTATACCTGTATATGTAACAGAGTTTATGGTAGGTCATAAATTAGGAGAATTTGCACCAACCAGACACTTTAAAGCACATTCAGGAAGCAAACAATAATAAATAGATTAATAATTTTAGAATACTGAGAAAAGAAAAATAATACATAAAATCTACCACTCAATATTCGTAATTAAACAATAAAATGGAAGCAGTAGCTAAATTAAAAAACTATCCAACCGGTCCACGCAAAATGCGTTTATTGGCTGATGTTATTAGAGGAATGGAAGTAGAGAAAGCTTTGGCTATTCTAGAATTTCACCCTCAACACAATGCCACACCTTTAGCAAAATTGTTAAAGAGTGCTATTAATAATTGGGAGCAAAAAAACAGTGGGTCAAGTGCAGCAGATAATAACTTAGTAGTTAAAACTGTTTTTGTAGATGGTGGTCGTACAATTAAAAGAATGAGACCAGCTCCACAAGGTCGTGGATATAGAGTAAGAAAACGTAGTAATCACGTAACAATCATTGTTGACACAAAAAAATAACCCGATAATAATCGGATAGAAATTTAAAAAAATACTATGGGTCAGAAAGCAAATCCAATTGGCAACAGGTTAGGTATCATCCGCGGATGGGAGAGTAATTGGTACGGCAATAAAAAAGATTATGCTGGAAAATTAATCGAGGATAATAAAATCCGTACTTACCTTAATGCACGTATTAGCAAAGGCGGTATAGCCCGCATAGTTATTGAACGTACACTTGGTAAACTAATTGTTACCATACATACAAGTAAGCCAGGAATTATTATAGGCAAAGGCGGTGGCGAAGTAGATAGAATTAAAGAAGAATTAAAAAAGCTTACTGGTAAAGAAGATGTACAAATTAACATCTTAGAAATTCGTCGTCCTGAATTAGATGCTCAAATTGTTGCAGATACTATTGCAAGACAAATTGAAAATCGTATCAACTTTAAAAGAGCTACTAAAATGGCTATTGCTTCTACACTTCGTATGGGTGCAGAAGGAATAAAAGTAAAATTAGGTGGCCGTTTAGGTGGTGCAGAAATTGCACGTAGCGAAGAATTTAAACAAGGTCGTACTCCATTACATACATTTCGTATGGATATAGATTATGCTAATGTATTTGCACAAACAGTATATGGCAAAATAGGTATTAAAGTATGGATTTGTAAAGGTGAAGTATTAGGCAAACGTGATTTAAATCCAAACTTTATTGGAGGAAAAAATGAAGAAAGAAGAAGTGGTGGTGGTGATAGAGATCGTAAAGGAGGAAATGATAGAAGAGGAGAAAGAAGAGGTAGAAATTAAAAAATGATAAAACTTATGTTGTACAATATTATTTTACCTACAACATAAATCAATTATCAACATTTTAAAAAATTATCAAATAAATTAAGAAATGTTACAGCCAAAAAGGAGCAAACACAGAAAACAACAAAAAGGACGTATTCGTGAAGTGGCAAAACGTGGTACTTCTATTTCTTTTGGCTCTTATGCATTAAAAGCATTAGAACCAGTTTGGTTAACCAACAGACAAATAGAAGCTGCTCGTCAAAGTATGACACGTGCTATGAAACGTGAAGGAAATGTGTGGATTAGAGTTTTTCCTGATAAAATTATTACACGTAAACCAGCAGAAGTGAGAATGGGTAAAGGTAAAGGTAATCCAGAATTTTGGGCTGCTGTTGTAGAACCAGGTCGTATCATCTTTGAATTAGATGGTGTTTCAGAAACAGTTGCTAAAGAAGCAATCAGTTTAGCATCGCAAAAATTACCAATAAAAACAAAGTTTGTAGTAAGAAGAGATTTACAAGCTTAAAATAAAATAACATAGTGTTATGGCAACTAAGAAATTCGATTTTAATAAAAGTATTAAAGATATCAGCGAAGCAGATTTACAAGCTCGTATTAATGAAGATTCACTTCGTTTAAAAAAGTTAGAATTTGCTCATGCAATATCTCCTTTAGAAAATCCAATGACAATTCGTGGATTAAGAAAAGATATTGCACGTTTAAAAACTGAATTAAAAAAAAGAAACTTGGTTAATTAATTAACCAACATCATCAAAATAATTTTTAGCCCTAAAAAGCTATAAAGCTAAAAGCTTAAACAATGGTTGAAAGAAATTTGCGTAAAACAAGAATTGGTGTTGTTACCAGCAATAAAATGGAAAAAACTGTTACAGTTGCTGTAGAAAGAAAAGTAAAACACCCTATTTATGGTAAGTTCGTTAAAAAAACTACCAAATTCCATGCTCATGACGAAAAAAATGAGTGTACTATAGGTGATATAGTTAAAATTATGGAAACCAGACCACTTAGTAAAACTAAACGTTGGAGATTGGTAGAAGTAGTAGAAAAAGCTAAATAAAAGCCCCCTAAATCTTTTCAAAATAAAAGATAAAGGGTAATAAATTGATAAAATATATATTTTAAAATTAAACAAAATCCTTCTTAATGAAGGAAGGGAGGCTAAAATGATTCAGCAAGAAAGTAGGCTAAATGTAGCAGACAACAGTGGAGCAAAAGAAGTACTTTGTATTAAAGTATTAGGAAATAGTGGACAAGATTATGCCAAAATAGGAGATAAAATTGTTGTAACTGTTAAAGATGCTATACCAGCAGGTGGTATTAAAAAAGGTACCATTTCTAAAGCAGTTATAGTACGTACTAAAAATAAATTACGTCGTAAAGATGGTTCATATATCCGTTTCGATGATAATGCAGTAGTATTATTAAACAACTCAGATGAGCCAAGAGGTACACGTATTTTTGGCCCAGTAGCCAGAGAATTACGTGATAAAGGACACATGAAAATTATTTCATTAGCTCCCGAAGTATTATAAAAATAAAAGAAGATAATCAGCTAATAGTATCACACTTTTAGTTTAAAGTTTAAAACAATGAGTACAAGATTCAAACCCAAATTCAACATCAAAAAAGGCGATACAGTTGTTGTAATTGCTGGAGATGATAAAGATTTGAAAAAACCACGCAAAGTATTACAAGTTATTCTTGATAAAAGTCGTGTGGTAATAGAAGGTGTAAATATCGTTACAAAACATACTAAACCTTCTGCACAAAATACAAAAGGCGGTATTGTAAAAATGGAAGCTCCAATACATATCTCTAATGTAATGTTATGGGATGATAAAAAAAGTACACCTACTAAAGTAAAACGTACAAGAGAAGGTGGAAAATTAGTTCGCATTTCTAAAAAAAGTGGAGAAGCTATTTAATAAACCTTAAGAAAATTATTAAATTATGAGTACTACAAAATATACGCCTCGTTTGGCTAGTAAATATAAAAATGAAGTTGTACCTGCATTGGTAAAAAAGTTTTCTTATAAAACTATCATGCAAACACCTAAGTTAGAAAAAATTTGTATCAATCGTGGTGTTAATGGTGCAGTAAACGATAAAAAACTTATTGATGTTGCTATTGGTGAGTTAGAGCAAATTACAGGTCAAAAAGCTATTGCAACTTTAAGTAAAAAAGATATCTCAAACTTTAAATTACGTAAAGGAATGCCTATTGGTGCAAAAGTTACTTTACGTGGTTCTAAAATGTACGAATTTTTAGACAGATTAGTTTCTGTAGCATTACCTCGTGTAAGAGATTTTAAAGGTATTAGCGATAAAGCATTTGATGGTCGTGGTAATTATACATTAGGTGTTACAGAGCAAATTATATTTCCAGAAATAGATATTGATAAAGTAAGTAAAATTACTGGAATGGATATAACTTTTGTTACATCAGCACAAACAAATGAAGAAGCTTTTGAACTTTTAAAAGAGTTAGGCTTACCATTTAAAAATAATAAAAAAACTAATAATTAATAAAAAATTGCTTCTAATAAATCAATATTTAATAGAAGTATTTTAAACTGAAATTATAAAACAATATGGCAAAAAAATCAATTGTTGCCCGTCAGGCTAAACGTGAAGCTTTGGTTGCAAAATTTGCTGAAAAAAGAGCAGCATTAAAAGCAGCAGGAGATTATGCAGCTTTAGATAAATTACCTAAAAATGCTTCTCCAGTACGATTAAAAAATCGTTGTCAGCTTACAGGTCGTCCTAAAGGTTATATCAGATATTTTGGAATATCAAGATTAATGTTTAGAGATATGGCATTAAATGGTAAAATTCCTGGAGTAAAAAAAGCCAGCTGGTAATAAACACTATATTTTTTGTTTTATAAAAAACAAAAATCAATAGATAACAATATTTAAGAACTGAATTAATTTAATAAAAATGGTAACTGATCCTATAGCAGATTATTTAACAAGGATTCGCAATGCACAAATGGCGGGTCACAGAATCGTGGAAATTCCTGCTTCTAATCTAAAGAAAAGAATTACAGAAATTTTGTACGACCAAGGTTACATCTTAAAATACAAATTTGAAGATGATAATAAGCAAGGTGTTATTAAAATAGCATTAAAATATGATGCTAATACTAAACAACCTGCTATTCGTTCTTTAGAAAGAATTAGTCGTCCAGGATTACGTCAATATGCTAAACCAGCAGAAATTAAAAGAGTAATTAATGGTTTAGGTATTGCTATCATTAGTACATCTAAAGGAGTATTAACAGATAAACAAGCAAAACTTCAAAATGTAGGTGGCGAAGTTTTATGTTATATCAACTAAACTTTTAAACTTTTATGTTTAAATGATAATTTAAGTTCTCTATACGGAACTGAACACATTTAAACATCAACAATAAACTATAACAAAATTAAAAATTAAATTATGTCTCGTATAGGTAAACAACCCATTACAATCCCTTCTGGTGTTACAGTATCTGTAAGTAATGATAATGTGGTTACAGTAAAAGGTCCTAAAGGCGAATTAAAAGAAACATTAGACCGTGATATTAAAGTAGAAGTAAGTGAAGGTAAATTAACAGTTACTCGTCCTACAGACCAAATTCGTCATAGAGCATTACATGGTTTATACCGTGCTTTATTAAACAATTTAGTAAAAGGTGTAACAGATGGTTATAAAAAAGAATTAGAATTAGTAGGGGTAGGTTTTAAAGCATCTAATAGTGGTAATACTTTAGATTTATCTTTAGGTTACTCTCACAATATCATATTAGAAGTACCAAAAGAATTAAAAGTTACTACAGTTACAGAAAAAGGTAAAAACCCAATTGTAACTTTAGAAGGTTCAGACAAACAATTAATAGGTCAGGTAGCTGCTAAATTAAGAAGCTTACGTAAGCCAGAACCATATAAAGGTAAAGGTGTGAAATTTGTAGGTGAAGTATTAAGAAGAAAAGCAGGTAAATCGGCTGGTAAATAATTAATCAAAAAATTTTTAGCCGGCAGCATCGGCAAATTCTAAATAAGAAACTATGAGTACTAAAATAGATAATAAACAAAAAATAAAGTACCGTATTCGTAAAAAAGTAATGGGTACTGCATCAAAACCACGTTTAAGTGTGTTTAGAAGCAATGCAGAAATTTATGCTCAATTAATTAATGATGATAATGGTACTACTATTGCATCTGCAGCTTCTACAGATAAAGATATTAAAGCACAAAATATTAATAAATCTGAAAAAGCAAAATTAGTAGGACAAACAATTGCACGTAAAGCTACAGAGTTAGGCTTAAGTATTTGTGTATTTGATCGTGGTGGTAATTTATACCATGGTCGTGTAAAAGCAGTAGCAGAAGGTGCAAGAGAAGGCGGACTTAAATTTTAATAAATTAATTTCAAAATCTATATAATGTCTAAAGTAAGCGACAACAAAATAAAAGCAGGCGGCGAAGTAGAATTAAAAGAAAAAGTAGTAGCTATTAATCGTGTTGTAAAAACAACCAAAGGTGGTCGTACATTTTCTTTCTCTGCATTAGTAGTAGTAGGTAACGAACATGGAATTGTAGGACAAGGTTTAGGTAAAGCAAAAGAAGTTCAAGAAGCTATTACAAAAGGTATTGATGATGCTAAGAAAAACTTAGTAAAAGTACCTTTAATGCGTGGTACTATACCTCACGAACAATTTTCTAAATCTGGTGCTGCTAAAGTACTTATTAAACCTGCAGCTCAAGGTGCTGGTGTAATTGCAGGTGGTAGCATGCGTGCTGTTTTAGAAAGTGCAGGATATACAGATGTATTAGCAAAAAGCTTAGGCTCTCCTAATCCTCATAATGTGGTTAAAGCTACTATTAAAGCATTAACTTCTTTAAGAGAACCTGTACAAGTAGCAAAAAATAGAAATATTAAACTTACCAAAGTTTTTAACGGATAAGTTAATAATTAAATGCTCAGTTTTTAATAGCAAATTTTAAACTGTTTAAATTTCAATTACAATGGCAAAAATTAGAATTACACAAATAAAAAGTGGTATTGACAGAAGTGAACGTCAAAAACAAACTTTAATAGCATTAGGCTTAAAAAAATTACATGCTACTAAAGAAGTAGAAGCTACTCCACAAATTTTAGGAATGATTAATAAAGTTAATCATTTAGTAAAAGTAGAAGAATTATCTTAAGAAAATATTTTTTAAAAGCGAGGGGCGATTCCCCGAAAGTTCAAAATCAATAAATATTATGAAATTACATTCTCTTAAACCAGCAGTTGGTAGTACACAAAAAGAAAAAAGATTAGGACGTGGTGAGGCAAGTGGTAAAGGTGGCACATCTACAAAAGGTAATAAAGGTAGCCAAAGCCGTGCAGGTTATCAACGTAAAAACGCTCATGAAGGCGGACAAATGCCTATTCAACGTAGAGTACCTAAACGTGGATTTAAAAATATTAATAGAGTAGAATATAAAGTATTTAACTTAGGACAAATAGAACAATTACAAGAAAAATATGCATTTGCAGAATTTTCTTTAGAAAATTTATATATCAATAATTTAATTAGTCGTACAGATAAAGTTAAAATACTTGCAACAGGTGAAATTAAATCAAAATTGTCTTTTAAAGTAAATGCAATTAGCGAAAAAGCTAAAGCAGCAATTGAAGCTGTTGGCGGTAGTGTTGAAATTGTTAAATAAAATTCACCTATATTGCACCACACATTTTATATGTGTGTTTTTTGATTTAAGATAATAACTGTTCAATAGAATAATCAAGTGAAAAAACTAATTCAAACAATAAAAAATATCTGGAGTATTGAAGAACTGAGAAACAAAATTATTGTTACTCTTTTACTTATTTTAATATACAGATTTGGTACTTTTATCGTTTTACCAGGTATAGATACTGTAGCTTTAGAAGCTATAAAATCTAACAATAAAACAGGTGGCTTATTAGGTTTATTTGATGCGTTTGCTGGTGGTGCATTTTCTCAAGCTTCTATTTTAGCATTGGGTATTATGCCTTATATCTCTGCATCTATCTTTATGCAGTTAGCAACCATCTTAGTACCTCAATTACAAAAAATACAAAAAGAAGGAGATAGTGGCCGTAAGAAAATTAATCAATGGACACGCTACCTTACTGTAATTGTTACTGCATTTCAGGCTGGTGCTTACATTGCTTACTTAAATGGTACTTATGGCGATGCAATAATTCCTGCTTTTAAACCTTATTTCCCTATAACTACTGTACTTCTTTTAACATCAGGTACTTTATTTGTAATGTGGTTAGGCGAAAAAATTCAAGATAAAGGTTTAGGTAATGGTACTTCTATTATTATCATGGTTGGTATCTTAGCTCGTTTACCAATAAGCCTTATTCAAGAGTGGACTGCAAAAGGCGAAAAAGGTGGTGGCGGTTTATTAATTTTCTTAATTGAAATTGCTGCATTTATTGCAATAGTTTTAGGATTAATTTTATTAGAAAGAGGTATCAGACGTATTCCTGTAAATTATGCTAAACAAATTGTAGGTAACAGACAATTTGGAGGTGCAAGACAATTTTTACCAATTAAAGTGAATAGTGGTGGTGTAATGCCTATCATCTTTGCTCAAGCTATTATGTTTTTACCAACTTTAATTTCTTTTACTAATTTAGATGCTAAAGAGGGCATTGTAAGAATCTTTAACGATCAAAGCAATGTTTGGTATATGACAGTTTTTGCATTAATGGTTATTGGCTTTACTTTCCTTTATACTGCATTATTATTTAATCCTAAACAAATTGCAGAAGACCTTAAAAAGAATAATGGCTTTATACCAGGTGTAAAACCAGGCCAACCAACTGCAGATTATATTGGTGTAATAATGGATAGAATTACTTTGCCAGGTGCTATTTTCCTTGCAATTGTAGGTATTTTACCAGGCTTTGCAGAAAGATTAGGCGTTACTCAATCTTATGCTTCATTCTTTGGTGGTACAAGTTTATTAATTATGGTAAGTGTTGTTTTAGATACACTTCAACAAGTAGAAACTTATTTATTAATGCGTAAATATGATGGCTTAATGGGCAGTGGAAGAATTAAAGGAAGACA
This sequence comes from Bacteroidota bacterium, assembly GCA_963169635.1. Taxonomy (GTDB): domain Bacteria; phylum Bacteroidota; class Bacteroidia; order Chitinophagales; family Chitinophagaceae; genus UBA1930. Next base: position 31,078 of record CAUJDL010000069.1, on the reverse strand, counting down.
AACAACCAGCATGCCTTCATCAAGTGTTATATAATTGAGATTTAATTTTTTTTATTTTATTTTGAAACCTGTTAGACTATATCTTGCAGGTTTCTTTTCTTTATAAAACTACTATCTTTTAAAAATGATTTTTTACAAAACAGAAGAAGAAGTTGCTTTAATGAAACAAGCTGCAATGTTAGTGAGTGAAACACTTACAGAAGTAGCTAAAATTTTAAAACCCGGTATTACTACTTTACAAATAGATGCTTTATGCGAAACTTATGTAAAAGATAAAAAAGCATTACTTTCTTTTAAAAATTATCACGGCTATCCTTACTCAATTTGTGCAAGTGTAAATGATGTTGTTGTACATGGTTTCCCTAATAATACTCCTTTAAAAGAGGGCGATATTGTATCGATAGATTTAGGTGTAATTTTAAATGGCTGGCACGGAGATCATGCTTATACTTTTATTTTAGGAGATGTAACTAATGAAATTTTACAATTAGTAAAAGTTACTAAAGAAAGTTTATATAAAGGAATTGAAAAAGCAATTGTCAATAATAGAATTGGCGATATTTCTTTTGCCATTCAAGAGCATACAGAAAAAAAATATGGCTATGGTGTTGTAAGAGAATTAGTAGGTCATGGATTAGGAAAAAGTTTACACGAAGACCCTCAAGTACCTAATTATGGCAAACGTGGTAGTGGTGCAAAACTTAGAGAAAATTTAGTATTAGCAATTGAGCCTATGATAAACTTAGGAGCTAAGGATGTTTTTACAGAAAAAGATGGATGGACAGTAAAAACAAGAGATGGCAAACCTTCTGTACATTTTGAACATGATGTGTGTGTTAAAAAAGATAAAGCATTAATACTTTCTGATTATAGCATTATTGAAGCTGCAGAAAAAGCTAATAGCAACTTAAATACTAGCTATTATTAATTGTTGTAAGTTTTACTTTTTTGCAAAGCCCATAAAACAAAAAGGAGAAGTTATATATTATTAAGCCCAAAACCAATAGCATAACTCATCAAAAACTTCTCAAATAAAGCATTCAATAAAACAAAAAAATAGTTGCATAGCTAACTATTTTTCCCTTAGCTTTGTCTAATACATTTTTAATGCATTTTATCTATTAATTTTCATAGATAAAGTGTATTTAAAAAAGTAAGTTCATAAAATTTATTAGCTAACATTCATTTATAGTAAGATAAAAGTTATCAATATGAAAAGGGTAATTAAAAAAGTTGCAATATTAGGTAGTGGTGTTATGGGTAGCAGAATTGCTTGTCATTTTGCAGGTATTGGTGTTAAAGTTTTATTGTTAGATATTGTACCAAAAGATACACCTACTGATGCAAAACCTACATTAAAAAATAAAATAGTTAATGATGCATTAACGGCTACTTTAAAAAGTAATCCAAGCCCTGTTTATACTAAAGAGGTAATTACAAATATTACTACAGGAAACTTTGATGATAATATGAAAGATATTGCTACTTGCGATTGGATAATTGAAGTAGTGATAGAAAGATTAGATATTAAACATCAAGTATATGAAAAGGTAGAGCAGTTTAGAAAAGCTGGTACACTAATTACTTCTAACACTTCTGGTATTCCTATTCATTTATTATCTCAAGGCAGAAGCGATGATTTTAAAAAACATTTTTGTGGTACACACTTTTTTAATCCTCCACGTTATTTAAGATTATTAGAAATTATTCCAACACCAGATACTGATGCTGAAGTTGTAGATTTCTTAATGCAATATGGCGATATATTTTTAGGCAAAACAACCGTATTATGTAAAGATACTCCTGCATTTATTGCAAATAGAATTGGGGTATTTAGCATTATGAGCATTTTTCATATCATGGAAAAACAAGGATTAACCATTGATGAAATAGATGATCTTACTGGTCCTATTATTGGTCGTCCTAAATCTGCAACTTTTAGAACTGCAGATGTTGTAGGTATTGATACTTTAGTAAAAGTAGCAAAAGGTGTAGCAGAAAATTGCCCTAATGACGAAGCAAAAGAAATTTTTAATATTCCAACTTGGTTAAATAAAGTAGTTGATAATAATTGGTTAGGCGATAAAACAGGTCAAGGATTTTTCAAAAAAGTAAAATCTGCAAATGGTAAAGAAATACTTACGTTGAATTTGCAAACAATGGAGTATGCCACAAGAGTAAAAGCAAAATTTGCATCTGTAGAAACTGCTAAACCTATAGAAGATTTAAAAACAAGAATTAAAACTTTATGTGCAGGTACAGATAAAGCAAGTAAATTTTATCAAGAGTTTCATTATGCTTTATTTTCTTATATCTCTCATCGTATTCCAGAAATTAGTGATGAAATTTATAGAGTAGATGATGCTATGATGGCAGGCTTTGGTTGGGAAATTGGTGCTTTTGAAACTTGGGATGTTTTAGGTGTAGCAAAAACTGCAGAAGCTATGAAAGCTAATGGTTATAAGCTTGCATCTTGGATTGATGAAATGTTGCAAAGTGGTGCTCAAAGTTTTTATAAAATAGAAAAAGGTAAACGTTTGTATTATGATATTGCTACAAAAAATTATCAACCAATACCAGGTGGCGAATCATTTTTAGTTTTAAATAATCATGCAGATAAATTAATTTGGAAAAGCTCTGCTTGTAAATTATACGATATTGGTGATGGTGTTGCAGGTTTTGAATGGAATACAAAAATGAATAGCATAGGAGGCGAAGTTTTAGAAGGCTTAAACAAAGCCATTGCTATTGCAGAAGAAAAATTTAAAGGTTTAGTAATAGCAAATGAAAGTGCCAACTTTAGTGCAGGTGCTAATGTAGGTATGATTTTTATGTTAGCCATAGAGCAAGATTATGATGAGTTAGATATGGCTATTAGAATGTTTCAAAACAGCATGATGCGTTTACGCTATAGTAGTGTACCTGTTGTTACAGCACCTCATGGCTTAGCATTAGGTGGTGGTTGCGAAATGAATTTACATGCTGATAAAATTTGTGCAGCTGCAGAAACTTATATTGGTTTAGTAGAGTTAGGTGTAGGCTTAATTCCTGGTGGTGGTGGCACTAAAGAATTTGTTTTAAGAGCTAGCGACGATTTGCATAAAGATGAACCTGAAACAAATACTTTAAAAGAAAGATTTTTATCTATTGCTACAGCAAAAGTTGCTACAAGTGCATTTGAAGCTTACGATTTGGGTATCTTAAGAAAAGGCCATGATGATGTAGTAATGAATATTGGCAGAAGAATTTTTGAAGCTAAGAAAAGTGTTATTGAAATGTACGATAAAGGTTATACTATGCCTCAGCAGAGAAAAGATATTAAAGTATTAGGACGTTTAGGTTTAGGTGCAATGTTAGCTGGTATTAATGGAATGTGGCGTGCTAATTATGCTACAGACCACGATGCTTTTGTAGCTAAAAAATTAGCTTATGTAATGTGTGGTGGCGATTTAAGTGAACCTCAATTAGTATCTGAACAATATTTATTAGATTTAGAAAGAGAAACATTTTTATCTCTTTGTGGCGAAAAGAAAACTTTAGAACGTATTCAAAGTGTTTTAAAAACTGGTAAGCCTTTAAGAAATTAATTTTTTCTTAAGCCTCATTTTTGTAGTAGAAATTAGCTAAAAAAATTTGCTATACTTAGCTAAGAATATTTTAATGAATTTTTTTTAGAAAAAATATCAGTGTTCTACTATTATCATTTAGTTTTACGCCATGTGGATGATTTGTAAAAAAGAATGGCAACAGTTTTTTAGTAACCTTACTGGTTATATTATTATTACAGTTTTTCTGGTTGTAAATGGTTTAGCATTATTTGTATTTGAAAATAATATTTTTTCATTCGGCTATGCTACATTAGAAAAGTTTTTTCTTTTAGCACCATGGATATTATTATTATTAATTCCTGCAGTTACTATGCGTAGCTTTCCAGATGAGTTTAAAACAGGTACTTACGAAGTTTTAAAAACTTTACCACTATCTTCTTGGCAAATAATTTTGGGTAAATATGTAGGCAATTTATTAGTTGTGTTTATGGCATTATTACCTACATTTATTTATATCATATCTATACAGCAACTTGCTGTAGGCGATGGTTTAGATATGGCTGCAACAACAGGTGCATATATTGGTCTATTTTTTTTAGCAGCAGTATTTACAGCTATTGGTATTTATGCAGGTAGTTTTACCAATAATGCAGTAGTTGCTTTTGTAATTAGTCTTATTGCTTGTGCATTATTATATTATGGTTTTAATGCTACAAGCAAATTGCCCATTTTTACAGGTGGTATAGATTATTATTTAGAAATGGCAGGCATAGATTTTCATTATTCAAATATTAGTAAAGGAGTCATAGATTCTAGAGATATTATTTATTTCTTGAGTATTATTCTTTTGCTTTTAATATTAACCATGAGAAATTTAGCTAATAAAAAAAGTTAGTAACTATTTAGACAATGCAAAAAATTATTCAACATAAATGGGGATGGATTGTTTTAATAGCTGCATTTGCATCTGTTAATTTTTTAGCAAGTTTAGCAAATACTAAAATAGACTTAACAAAAGAAAAAAGATATACTATAAGTAAAGCTACAAAAGATGCTTTAAGAAGTTTAGAAGAAAAAGTAGAGATAACCATTTTCTTAAAAGGAAATTTACCAGCAGGATTTCAAAAATTAGCTAATACTACCACCGATTTTGTACAATTATTAAAAGATAATAATGCTGCAAGAGTTACTTATCAATTTGCATCTCCAATAGAAACAATTGCATTTACAAACCAAACTTATGAAGATACTTTAACAGCAATGGGTGCTACACCTATTAATCTTTCTGTACAAGTAAAACAAGGTCAAGAAACAAAAGTAATTTACCCTTATGCTTGGATAAAATATAAACATCAAACACAACTTATTAGTTTATACAGTGGTAATAATAGAATGATTACACAAGATGAAATTAATAATGCAGAAGCTATGATGGAATATAAATTTCTGAAAGCCTTAGATGCATTTATTCATCCTGAAAAACCTTTAATTGCATACTCTTATGGCAATGGTGAAGTAACAGATATTAGAACTTATGATTTATTAGAAACAGTGCAAAAAGATTATCAGCTTTTTACTTTTGATATTAATAAAAGAAATTTTATACCCGATACTTTTAAAGTTTTAATGATAGTAAAACCATCGTTACAATTTACAGAAGATGAAAAATTAAAAATAGATCAGTACTTAATGCGTGGTGGTAAAATTTTATGTTTTATAGATAATCTTTATGCAGAGCAAGATAGTTTAGGCTTAAAACCAGAATTAATTGCTTACGACAGAAACCTTAACTTAACTGATTTATTTTTTAAATATGGTGTAAGAATTAATACAGATTTAGTAATGGATTTGCAATGTAATTTTATACCATTTGTTGTAGGTGGCTCTCCTGAAAATCCTCAATACGAATATTTACATTGGAATTATTATCCTTTATTTGAAAGTAAAAACAATCATACCATTAATAGAAATTTAGGTTTAGTAGCCAGTAGGTTTGTTAACTCTATAGATACAGTAAAAGCAGCAGGTACTACTAAAACTATTTTACTATCATCATCTGCCAATTCAAGAAAATTAGGTACTCCAGCATTAATTAGTTTAAACGAAAATAGAAATACTCCAGAAGATATTTTATTTAAACAAAAAGATATTCCTATTGCAGTACTTACAGAAGGAAAATTTACATCATTATATAAAAACAGAATTGCACCAGAAGTAAAAGATAGTCTAGAAAAAATGGGCACACCTTTTTTAGCAGAAAGCTATTCAGAGGGTAAATTAATTGTAGTAGCAGATGGCGATATTGTGCTAAACGATGCAAGCCAAAAATATGGTCCATTACCAATGGGCATGAGTTTATATACTATGGGCACTCAATATGAATATCAATTTGCTAATAGAGAGTTTTTATTAAACTGTTTAGAATATTTAAACAATAAACAAGGTATTATACAAGCAAGAAATAAAGAGCAAGTGTTAAGATTATTAAATACCTCGGTAGTAGAAGAACAAAAAACTACTTGGCAATTTATGAATATTGGCTTACCAGTTTTACTCATTATTTTTTATGGATGGATATATCAATTTGTTAGAAAAAGAAAATATGCTGCTTAATATTTAATTGTACCATGAATTATTTTATTGAAAATATAGCAAACATTATTCATGGCAAATCTCTTGTTCTAAGAAATGATATTATAGAACATATATTAACAGATAGTCGTAAAATTACTTTTCCTGCTACATCATTATTTTTTGCTTTGCATAGCAACAGAAGAAATGGACATACATTTATAAAAGAAGTGTACGATAGAGGTGTAAGAAATTTTGTAGTAGATGAAGATATAAATGTTTCACTTTATCCATCTGCAAATTTTATTATTGTAAACAATACATTAGCTGCATTACAAACTATCAATATTCATCATAGAAATTTATTTAAAGATCTTACAGTAATTGGTATTACAGGCAGTAATGGAAAAACTATTGTAAAAGAATGGCTTTATCAATTATTGCGTACAAATTATCAAATTGTTCGTAGCCCAAGAAGTTATAACTCTCAAATTGGTGTGCCATTAAGTATTTGGCAAATTAATCATCAGCATACATTAGGCATTTTTGAAGCTGGTATTTCTACCACCAACGAAATGAAAAATTTAGCACCAATAATTCAACCTACTATTGGTGTATTTACAAGTTTAGGCAATGCACATAATGAAGGCTTTCATTCTTTAGAAGAAAAAATTATTGAAAAGTTTCAATTGTTTTCAAATGCATCAATAATTGTTTGTCCAAAAGATGTTTTAAATAAAGTAGCAACAAATAAAACAATACAACAACATAAATTTTTTACTTGGAGTACAACAGATAAAACTGCTAATGTTTTTATTAGTGCTATTAACAAACAAGAACAAACCACTTCTATACATTTGTTAGTAGATAATCATTTATCGTTTAATATTACTATTCCATTTACAGATAATGCTTCTATAGAAAATGCAATTACATGTTGTTGTGTATTACATATTTTAAAATTTTCTGCAGAAGAAATTGCTTTACGTATGGCAGTTTTACAACCTGTAGAAATGCGTATGCAATTAAAGAAAGCTATTAATCATTGCTATTTAATTAATGATAGTTATAGTAATGATATTTCATCTTTAAGTATAGCATTAGATTATTTAAAACAACAATCTGGCAACAATGCTACCACTGTAATACTTTCAGATATTTTACAAGCAGGTATTGCAGAAGAAGAATTATATCAACAAGTAGCAGCAGAGTTACAGCAAAGAAATATTCATCAACTTATTGGTATTGGTGAGCAGTTAAGCAAACATCATTTATTATTTAAACATGCAATACCACAAACATCTTTTTATAATTCGGTAGATGAATTTTTATTACACACCAATACTCATCAGTTTAAAGATGAATTTATTTTATTAAAAGGTGCCCGAAAATTTGCTTTTGAAAGAATACACGATTGGTTACAATACAAAGTGCATCAAACAGTTCTAGAAATTAATTTATCGGCTATTGTACATAATTTAAAAACTTATCAAAGCCTATTACAAAAAGATACTAAAGTAATGGCAATGGTAAAAGCATTTAGTTATGGTAGTGGTAGTGCAGAAATTGCAAGGTTATTACAATTTCATCAGGTAGATTATTTAGCTGTTGCTTATGTAGATGAAGGTATTGAGCTTCGCAATGCAGGTATTAGCTTACCAATTATGGTTATGAATATTGATGAAGCAGGTTTTCATGCTTTGATAGAATATAATTTAGAACCAGAAATTTTTTCTTTTAATATTTATCAATTATTTCATCAGTATTTATTACAGCAAGGCATTAGTTCATTTCCTATTCATCTAAAATTAAATACAGGAATGAATCGTTTAGGTTTTGATGAAACAGCAATAGAAAGTATTGCTGCTTTATTACACTTAAACAATACAATGGTTGTACAGTCTGTATTTAGTCATCTTACTTCAAGTGAAGATGCTGCTGACGATACATTTACTTTACAACAAGTAAATTTGTTTTTACAACTATGTACTATCATAGAAAATAAATTAGGTTATCAGTTTATAAAACATATTGCTAATAGTGCTGCTGTAGTTAGGTTGCCTTCTTTACAAATGAATATGATTCGTTTAGGTATAGGTTTATATGGTGTAGATAGTACTAATGCTCATCAAATAAAATTACAACCTGCTGCTACTTTAAAAACAACTATTGCACAAATAAGAAATGTAACAAAAGGCAATACTATTGGTTATAACAGAAAAGGAATAATTGAAAGAGATAGTAAAATTGCTACGATAAGAATTGGTTATGCAGATGGTTTTAGTAGAAAATTAGGTAATGGAAATGGTAGTGTTTTTATTAATGGACAATTAGCTAAAACAATAGGTAATATTTGTATGGATATGGCAATGATTGATGTTACAGAGATAAACAATATTAAAGAAGGCGATGAAGTAGAAATTTTTGGTACACATATTCCTATTCAGCAAGTAGCTGCTTGGTGTAAAACTATTAGCTACGAAATTATGACTTCAGTAAGCCAGCGTGTAAAAAGAATTTACACAGAAGAATAAAAATTATATTACTTAATAGTTAAAAAAGCATCTACAAAAGCTGTTTTATAAGGCATAAATTTTTCAAAAAAAGTTTGTAACAATAAGTGTTGAGTAGTTTGTTTTGTATTGTTTACTAAAGCATAACCTTCATCATCAAAAATTTTTAAAGCTTTTTTTACAGATAAATCTTTATTAGTAGCATAGAGTAAAAAATCTGTTCTTGCAAAGTCAGATGGTCTTGCTGCATAAGTAGAATCTAATAATCCTTTGTTATTAAATAATCTGTATGAGGGATAAATACCATTGGTTAAAGTAGTTTCATAAGTACTAGCAGGAGAGTAAAGATGTATAGCATTAGGCATATCTATTTTTTGTAAAGCAGCTAACCATTCTTCTTTACTTTGTCTAAAGCAAATAGTTATAAAAACAATATTACTATCTAATTGCAAAGTATTTAAGCGTTGTTGTAAAAGTTTGTTGTAAGGCATTTCTTTTATACAAGGTGCACATGCAGGAAACCAAGCATCTACATAAACAGTTTTACCTTTTAAATTGCTTAAAGCATAAATATTACCTGCGGTATCTTCTAAATTAAACTGCTCTATTTTAAATTGATAAGATTGGGCATGTAAAAAACCTAACGATAAAATATACATACCACAAAAGATAATAAACTGATTCATAGCAATAAAAGTAGCAAGTTTTAATTACTATTATTATGCCAATTAATAAGGTAAAAAAATTAAAAAATTAAATTAACCTATCAACAAAAGATTATTTTTTTTCTTAACAATGTACATTTGTCATATTGGTGTCATATTTTTGCACCCATTCAGGCAAATAATTCTTCATTAAAAATTTTTGATAGTGAACATGCTTATTAAAAACTTAACCAAAACATTTGTATTTAGTACTATACTATTAATGAGTACTACATTTAGTAATAAAGCTACAGCTCAAGAAGGTAAAACAATTTTCAATACTTATTGTGCTGCATGTCATAAAATGGATAAAGACCTTACTGGTCCAGCATTATTGGGTGTAGAAGAACGTTGGGGCAACGATCGTAAAAAATTAGTAGCATGGGTAAAAAACTCTGCTAATTTAATTGCTAGTGGCGATAAACATGCAAACGAAATTTTTGCAAAATGGAATAAATTACCCATGACACCTTTTGAAAGTATTTTAAAAGATGCAGAGATAGATGCTGTTTTAGATTATATTAAAGACTGGAAACCTGCAGTAGCAGCTACTACACCTGGTCAAGGCGAACAACAACCTTCTAAATTTAAAGGCTTAATCATTTTCTTAGGTATTGCTACTTCAATTTTAGTAGTAATGGCTATTTTCTTATTCTTCAGATTACAAACATTAAAAGGAATGTCTCAAAGAGGTGGGCAATTAAGATCAGATGATGCTCATTTGTCTCCAAATGATGGTCATTAATAACTTCAAAAAATAATTGTACAACTCCATACAAATAATTTTGTGTGGAGTTTTTTTATGCAGTTAATTGTTTTTCTATAATTGTAGCAAAATGTAAATGCTCTAATACATGTATTTTATTGGCTAATGTTGATGGTGTATCATCAGCTGTTATTGCACATTTAGCCTGAAAAATAATTTTACCTTCATCATAATGTTCATTTACATAATGAATAGTAATACCACTTTCAGTTTCTTTATTAGCTATTACTGCTTCATGTACATTATTTCCATACATTCCTTTTCCTCCATATTTAGGTAATAAAGCAGGATGAATATTAATCATTTTATTAGGATAAGCTTCAATAATTTTTGGTGGAATTTTCCATAAAAAACCAGCTAAAACTATTAAATCAATTTGCATTTGTTGTAGCTGAGGTAAATAATGATGGCCTTTAAAAAATATATCTTTATTAATTAGCAATGTAGGTATTTGATGAGTTGCTGCAATTTGTAAAACCCCAGCCTGAGCATTATTACAAACAATTAAAGCAACTTCTATTGGTGTTTCAATTGCAGAAAAATGTTGTATAATTTTTAAAGCGTTAGAGCCTGTACCACTGGCAAAAATGGCTATACGTTTCATTTTTATGATACTCCTTTAATTTTAAACCACATTTTTTTTAGGTAGTTTTTAAAAAAGTTAAATTGCCCTAAAGGTATGCTGATAATGATAACACATAAAGGCCATAAAATAGTTACTAAAGGCACATAAATAATCCAATAAACAAAATCTTTTTCCGAAATAAAATATTGTAAAATTATACTGGCAATTTTTGCACAACTACTACCACCAATAGCAAAAGTGATAAATATAAAAGTAAACCTCCACCAAGATACTTGCCACTTCTCTTTTAATTTTTTAAACATTGAATTATTTTATAAGAACAAAATTGCATTTCAGAGCATAAAACAACAATAAAAACATGACAAATTTTATGACGATAAAAGGAAATTTCGCTGAAACCCTTTATACATAAGGTAAAAAAATTTTTTAAAAACTATGTGTTTTTGTCATATCAGTGTCATATTTTTGCACCTATTCAAGCAAATTATTCCTCATTTAAGAAACATAGTTTGTGAACATGATGATTAGACAAATAACCAAAACAATCTTAGTTAGCACAATTATTTTATTTAGTGCAACTTTCAGTAATAATGCCAAAGCTCAAGATGGCAAAACACTCTTCAACACTTATTGTGCAGCATGTCATAAAATGGATAAGGATTTAACTGGTCCTGCATTAATGGGTTTAGATGAACGTTGGGGGCATGATCGTAAAAAATTATTGGCATGGGTAAAAAATTCTGCAAGTGTAATTGCCAGTGGAGATAAATATGCAAATGAATTATTTGTAAAGTGGAATAAAGTTCCAATGACTCCTTACGAAAGCATTTTAAAAGACGAAGAAATAAATGCTGTTTTAGATTATATCACAGCTTGGAAACCAGAAGCTGCACCAGTTGTAAAAGATACAAAAGATACTAAACCAGCTACAGATAATACTACTTTAATTCTTGGTATTATTACATTAGCTCTTGCATTAGCAGCATTAATTTTATTAATTGTAAAACGTAATCTTAAAAAATTATCAGACCAAACATTAGGTATTACACCAGCTGCTCCATTAGCATTTTGGAAAAATAAATCTTATATAGCACTTGCAGTTATTTTACTTTTTATTGCAGGTGGTTATTTTACAACTAAAGGAGCTATAGAGTTAGGACGTAATAAAGATTATCAACCAGTACAACCTATTTTCTATTCACACAAAGTACATGCAGGTATCAACCAAATAAATTGTTTATACTGTCATGGTGGTGCAGAAAAAGGAAAACATGCTAATATTCCTTCTGTAAATGTTTGTATGAACTGTCATAAATCTATTACAGAATATACAGGAGAGCAATTATTTGATGGTGATGGCAAAAAAGTAGATGGCACAGCAGAAATTAAAAAATTACATGAGTATGCTGGCTTTGATGCAAAAAATGCAAATGCTTGGAATCCTAATGATGCTAAATCTATAGAATGGGTAAAAATTCATAATTTACCAGACCACGTTTATTTTAATCATAGCCAACACGTAGAAGTAGGTAAAGTACAATGTCAAACCTGCCATGGCGAAATTGATAAAATGGACGAAGTAAAACAGTTTAGTGATTTAAGTATGGGATGGTGCGTAAACTGTCATAGAGAGTCTAAAGTACAATTCAAAGAAAATGGTTTTTATAGTATCTATGAAAAATATCATAATGATTTAAAGAACGGAAAATTAGATAGTACAAAAGGAATAACAGTAGAAAAGATTGGTGGTACTGAATGTCAAAAATGTCATTATTAAGATATTTTTAGCAAAACAACATTAATAAAACTAAATTGTTCTCTTTAATAGAATAAGGGCTTATGGAAAAAAAGTATTGGCAAAGTTTTGGTGAATTAAATAATACTGAATCATATCAGCAATCATCAAAAAATGAGTTTAAAGAAGACCTACCTTTCGATGCAGAAAAAGGCCTTCTTGATGCAAAAACTCCAAGAAGAGATTTCTTAAAATATTTAGGATTTACTACTGCTGCAGCAGCAGTAGCTGCAAGTTGCGAAGTGCCTGTAAAAAAAGCAATTCCATTTGCAAATCAACCAGAAGAATTAGTACCAGGTGTAGCAAATTATTATGCTACTACTTATGTTCAAGATGGCGATGCAATAAGTGTGGTTGCTAAAGTTCGTGATGGTCGTCCTATTAAATTAGAAGGTAATGAACTTTCACCAATTACTAAAGGTGGTACTAGTGCAAGAGTACAAGCAAGTGTGTTAGATTTATATGATGGTGCAAGATTACGTTTTCCTACAATAGATGGTAAAGAATCAACTTTTGATGCAATAGATAATGCTATTACAAGCTCATTAGCTGGTGCAGGAAATATTGTATTATTAAGCAGTACTATTAACTCACCTTCTTCATTAGATGTTATTCAAAAATTTTTAGCTAAATATCCAGGTAGTAAACATGTAACTTACGATGCAGTTTCTAATGCAGGTATTTTATTAGCTAACGAAATATCTTTTGGCAAAAAAGCAATTCCTTCTTACAGATTCGATCATGCAAAAACAATTGTAAGTATTGGTGCAGACTTTTTAGCAACATGGATAAGCCCTGTAGAATTTGCAAGACAATATGCTAAAGGCAAAAAAATAAATGATGCTAATCCAGAAATGAGTAAACATATTCATTTCGAAAGCGTAGCAAGCCTTACAGGCTCTAATGCAGATGATAGATACTTACATCGTCCTAGCGAAACAGGTGCTATTGTTGTAGCATTATTAAGTGCTATTAAAGGAGAAACAATTTCTGGTATTGCAGATGCAAAATTAAAAGATGGTATTACTAAAGCTGCTAAAGCTCTTACAGATAAAAAAGGAGAAGCATTAGTAGTTTGTGGTAGTAACGATGTAAATATTCAAGTTGTAGTAAATGCTATTAATGAAATATTATTAGCCAATGGTAAAACAATAGATTGGAATACTACTAATAATGCTAGAAAAGGTATAGATGCAGATTTTGCACAATTAGTAGATGATATGAATGCAGGTACTGTAGGTGCATTAATAGTGTTAGATGCAAACCCTGTATATACTTGGTACGATAGTGAAAAATTAACTTCAGGTTTAAATAAAGTAAAAGTAAAAATTTCATTTGGTAGTAAAGCAGATGAAACAACACAAAAATGTCAATACGTAATACCTAATCATCACTTCTTAGAAAGTTGGGGCGATGCAGAAGCAAAATCAGGTTATTACTCATTTATACAACCTACCATTTATCCATTATTTAAAACACGCCAATGGCAAGATAGTTTATTAAAATGGAGTGGTGCTACTACAGATTATTTAGCTCAACTAAAAAGTTTTTGGAGTAGTAAACTAACAGGTGTAAATGGTTGGGATAAAGCTTTACAAGATGGTGTTTATAGCACTTCATCAGATATATTAGGTACTGCAGTTTATAATGCAGCATCTTTAAGTGCAGCAATTGCTAATATACAACCTGCAAAAACAGGTATAGAACTTCAATTATACCAAAAAATTGCTATTGGTGCAGGTCAAGGTGCAGCAAATCCTTGGTTACAAGAAATGCCAGATCCTGTTACAAGAACAACTTGGGACAACTATTTAATCGTTTCTCCTGCAATGGCAAAATCTCTATTAAAAATAGATTTAGCTAATAGTGGTCAGGCAGATAGTTATGAAGTACATCCAGAGAAAAAAGTTGTAGCCATAAATATTAATGGAAAAACAATAGAACTTCCTGCATTAATTATACCTGGTACACATGCAGAAACTGTAGGTATAGCAATAGGTTATGGAAGAGATAAAAAATTAGGTAAAACAGTAGTAGATGTTAATGATAAATCTATTGGTGCAAATGTTTATCCTTTTGCTGCTTTAATAAATGGAACAGTTTGTTATGATATTAGTAAAGTAGAATTAAAACTAACAGATAAAAAATATCCTGTAGCATTAACTCAAACACATAATTTATTAAATACCTCTCAAGGCAAACGTACAGAAGTAGTTAAGGAGTTAACTTTTGCAGAGTATAAAGCCAATACAAAAGTTGTATTAGAAGAGAGAGAAAAAGAATTAGCACCATTTGGTGGCTTAGCTAATTTTAAAGAAGAAGGTTCTATATATAAACCATTTGATAAACCAGGTATTAAATGGGGTATGAGCATTGACTTAAATGCTTGTAATGGTTGTGGTGCTTGTGTTGTAGCTTGTAATGCAGAAAATAATATTCCTGTTGTAGGCAAACCAGAAGTACTTCGTTTTCATGATATGCATTGGATGAGAATAGATCGTTATTATACAGGCGATGCTGAAAATCCAACTGTCATTTTCCAACCTATGTTATGTCAGCATTGCGATAATGCACCTTGCGAAAACGTATGTCCTGTAGCAGCAACAAACCATAGCTCAGAAGGCTTAAACCAAATGACTTATAATCGTTGTATAGGTACAAGATATTGTGCAAACAACTGTCCTTATAAAGTTCGTAGATTTAATTGGGCAGATTATACTGGTAGCGATAGCTTCCAAAATAATCAGGATATTTTAAATAATACTATTCATTACATGAATGAAGATTTAACAAGAATGGTATTAAATCCAGATGTTACAGTTCGTTCTCGTGGTGTAATTGAAAAATGTTCTTTCTGTGTACAAAGATTACAAGACGGAAAACTAAAAGCTAAAAAAGAAGGTCGTCCATTAAAAACAGGTCAAAATGAAGAGTGGGATTTAAAAGTTGCTTGTCAGCAATCTTGCCCTTCAGAAGCAATTGTTTTTGGTAATGTAAATGATAAAGAAAGTTCAATTAGTAAAGCAAGAAGTGATAGTAATAGATTATTTTATTCATTAGAATTTTTACACGTATTGCCAAATGTAAACTATTTAGCAAAAGTGAGAAATTCAGCAGCAGAAGCATAGTAATAAAAGAAAAAATTATTTTTAAACTAAGAAAGTAAAACAATAATTTGCAGTAAAGCAAATTACTAAATAACCTAGCACAGATGAGTTTAAAGTACGAATCGCAAATCAGAGAACCGTTAGTGTACGGTAACAAAAATTACCATCAGGTAACAGAAGATATTGTACGTCCAATTGAGGCAAAGCCTACCAGATTATGGTATATTGGCTTCTTTATCTCAGTATCACTACTTCTTTTTGGTGTATATAGTGTATATAGAGAGGTAGTATATGGTGTAGGAGAGTGGAACTTAAACAAAACAGTAGGATGGGGTTGGGATATTACCAACTTCGTTTGGTGGGTGGGTATTGGTCATGCTGGTACACTTATTTCTGCCATCTTATTATTATTTAGACAAGGTTGGAGAACAGGTGTAAACCGTGCTGCAGAAGCAATGACCATTTTTGCTGTAATGTGTGCTGGCCAGTTTCCTATATTTCACATGGGTCGTGTTTGGATGGCATTTTTCGTAATGCCTTACCCTAATACTCGTGGTCCTTTATGGGTAAACTTTAACTCTCCACTTTTATGGGACGTATTTGCTATCTCTACTTACTTTACTGTATCATTATTATTCTGGTATAGTGGTTTATTACCAGATTTTGCAACAGTACGTGACCGTGCAAAAACTAAATTAAGAAAATGTTTATATGGTATTGCATCATTTGGTTGGACAGGTTCTACTAAACATTGGCAACGCCACGAAGCTCTTTCATTAGTATTAGCAGGTTTAAGTACACCACTTGTATTATCAGTACACACAATCGTATCTTTTGACTTTGCTACATCAGTAATTCCAGGTTGGCATACAACTATCTTTCCTCCATACTTTGTTGCAGGTGCTATCTTCTCTGGATTTGCTATGGTACAAACTTTAATGGTTGTTGTAAGAAAAGTTTTTGGATTACAAGATTATGTTACAATAGGCCATATAGAAGCAATGAATAAAGTAATTGTACTTACAGGCTCTATTGTAGGTATTGCCTATTTAACAGAATTATTTATGGCATACTATAGCCAAAGTAAATATGAAGGATATGCATTCTTCTATAGTCGTGCCAACTTATTTAGCCCTTATGGTTGGAGCTATTATGGTATGATGGCTTGTAACGTATTAATTCCTCAAATCTTTTGGTCAAGAAAATTAAGAAGAAGCTTATTTGTAACTTTCTTTATGAGTATATTAGTAAACGTAGGTATGTGGTTTGAGAGATTTGTAATTATCGTTACCTCAATTTATAGAGATTATTTACCAAGTAGCTGGTCTGTTTATTATAGTCCTTCAATTTGGGAAATTGGTTTTTATCTTGGAACTTTTGGTTTATTCTTTACATGCTTTTTCTTATTTGCAAAATATTTTCCAACAATTGCAATTGCAGAAATTAAACATGTATTAAAAACATCAGGAGAAAGTTATAAAAATGATATGAGTGAAGTAGAAAATGAAAGCACCGAAGCATTTGCTCATAAATATGCACATTAATAAAAGAACAGAACAAAAAATATTCAAAAACTCAAATGAGGTAATATATGGCAAAAAAGAAATTTGTAGTAGGCTGTTTTGATGAAGAGAATGTTTTGTTTCCTGCAGTAAAAAAAGTACGTACAGCAGGTTATAAAATAAAAGATGTTTATACGCCATTTCCTGTACATGGTTTAGACCATGCTTTAGGAATGAAAGAAACAAGCTTACATACAGCAGGTTTTATTTATGGTATTACAGGTACTATGACAGCTTTAGGATGCATCACTTGGATTTTTACAAAAGATTGGCCATTAGATATTGGTGGTAAACCACATTTTGCTTTACCTGCATGGATACCAATTATTTTTGAATTAACAGTATTATTCTCTGCTGTAGGTATGGTACTTACATTTTGTTACTTATGTCAGTTAGCACCTTTTGTAAAAAAACACCATTTTCATCCAAGAGCAACTGATGATTTATTTGTAATGGTATTAGAATGTACCGACCAAACAAATACTGCAGAAGCAGAATCATTTTTAACCAATGCAGGAGCTATTGAAGTAAAAACAGAAATAGCTGAAGAAGGTTGGTGGTTTGGCAGATACGATAAAGAAACAATGTTTTTTGAACAAAAAACAGTAATTGCTTAAATTTTTGTTAGATAAAGTAATACAATGAAGAAATTATCTTTTATACTAAGTTTTGCAATAACCATTTTAGTGGTAAGTTGTAGTAGCGATATTAAGCGTACACCTAACGATGCTTATATACCAGATATGGCATATAGTAGAGCTTATGAAACTTATGAAGACCATAGTAACTTAAAGAAAAATGGTATTAATTATACCAATATGCCAGTAGATGGTACAATTGCTCGTGGAGAAGAATTTCCTTTTCCATATACACATGATGCTGTAGGCGATACTACTAATTATAGTGCATCTAAAGCAGCTAAAAATCCTTTCGATTCTTTAAGTGCAGCAGAATTAATACATGCAGAAAGATTATATTTAATTAACTGTGGTATTTGCCATGGAAAAAATTTAGATGGTAATGGCCCATTATGGAAAGATGGTTCAGGCCCTTACCCTGCTGCTCCTAAAAATTTATTAACTTTATATATGCCAGAAGGGCAAATGTTTTATAGCATTACTTATGGTAAAGGACAAATGGGAAGTTATGCATCTCAATTAAATAGAAAAGAACGTTGGCAAGTAATTACCTATATAAAAGAAAAACAAAAAGAAAAAGCAGCAAATTAATTTAATTAAATAATAAGTATAGATTAACTCTGAAAAGAGTAAAACTTTATCAGAAAAAATAACTAACAATGGCATCATCTATTAAACTAAAATTTGAAGTTCCAGGTAAAATGAAAACATGGTCTTATGCTCTTATGGGTATAGGCGTTGTGGCTTTAATAGCAGGCTTTATTACTAAAGGAATGAGCCATGACCATCATGAAAAAGATGTTTTTCTTGGTACATTAATGTATAATACAATTTATTGGACAATGATTTGTAATACAGCAATGTTCTTTATTTGTATTACTACTATGGCATGGGGTAGCTGGCAAATTTCTTTTAAAAGAGTAAACGAAGCAATCTCTACTATGGTACCAATTTTTGGAGGTATTACTTTGTTAATATTACTTTATGTAGCTTTTTCTGGTAGCCATATTTATCATTGGACAGATGCAGAAGCTGTAGCAAATGACCATATTTTAAAAGGTAAAGCAGGTTTCTTAAATATTAAATTTTTTACTATCTGGTCTTTATTAACTGTAGGTTTATGGGTATTTTTAGGCTGGAGAATGAGAAAAATGAGTTCTCAAGCAGATAAAGCTGCTATGAATGGCGAAACAGGACAAAAATTTATTATTAAAACAATTGTTATTGCAGGTGCTTTTTTAGTTTGGTTTGGCTTAACTGTAGGTTCTGTAACACCTTGGTTATGGATGATGAGTATAGATGCACATTGGTTTAGTACAATGTATAGTTGGTATAATTTTGCCAGTACTTTTGTTGCTGGGTTAAGTTTAATTGCTCTTTGGGTTGTTTACTTAAAGAATAAAGGCTACTTAGAATATACTAACCAAGAACATTTACATGATATAGCTAAATTTATTTTTGCCTTCTCAATTTTCTGGGCTTATTTATGGTTTGCACAGTACATGCTTATTTGGTACTCTAACCAACCAGAAGAAGTAATTTATTTTAAACATAGAGTACAAGGACCTTATAAAGGATTATTCTTCTTGAACTTAATCATCAACTTTATTTGCCCATTATTAATATTTATGACTCGTCCATCAAAAAGAAATTATACAATTGTTACATTTATGGCTGTATTAATCATCTTTGGACATTGGATAGATTTTTATCAACAAATCATGGGAAGTATAAGTAAAGACCATGTAACTTTAGGCTGGTTAGATTTTGGTATTTTAAGTTTATTTGTAGGTATGATGATTTTTGGTGTAAGTAGAGCATTAGCAAGTAAACCTTTAATACCTATGCATCACCCATTCTTAAAAGAAAGTATTGTACACCATACTTAATATTTTTTAAACCTAAACTGTATTTTGATAATAGAAAATAGTTATATAATATGACAATGTTTTTAACCATAACTGCAATTATTTTAATTTTCTTAGTCATTTTTCAAATCGCTAAGGCTAATGAATATATTGCTATAGTTAAAGGAGAAGAAAAATCTCGTAAACAAGGAAATAGTATCAACGCATATCTAATGCTTGGCTTTATGATTGTAGGTTTATTTGGCGTTTGGTATTGCAATAAATTATTGTATGATAAAACACTTTTAGGTGTACCTGCTGCATCTGATCATGGCGAAAAAGTGGACGAAATGCTTTGGGTAACACTTTGGATTACTGGTATTGTATTTATAATTACACAAATTTTACTTTTTTGGTTCGCATTTAAATATCGTGAGCAAGAAGGTAAAAAAGTTTTCTTTTTCCCTCATAGTACTAAATTAGAAATTATTTGGACTTCTGTACCTGCAATTGTTTTAGCTGTTTTAATAGTTATTGGTTTAAAAAACTGGTATATTATGACAGGCGATGCTCCTAAAAATGCTTTAGAAGTAGAGGTTGTAGGTAAACAATTTAACTGGATTTATAGATACAAAGGTGCTGATGATGTTTTTGGAAAAAAATATTATAAAGTAATTAATGAAGCTAATAATCCTTTAGGTTTAATATGGGAAGACAATGAAAAATTAGGCCTTAAAGATGATGCAAAAGCACATGATGATATTGTACTTCAACAAACAATGTATGTGATAAAAGGTAAACCAGTAAAATTAATTATTGGAAGTAGAGATGTAATACACGATGTAGGCTTACCTCACTTTAGATTAAAAATGGATGCTGTACCTGGTATTCCTACTACACTTTGGTTTACACCAAAATATACAACTAAAGAAATGAAAGAAATTACCAAAAATCCTGACTTTATTTATGAATTAAGTTGTGATCAAATGTGTGGTAATGGACATTATTCTATGAAAGGAATTATTGAAGTAGTAACACAACAAGAGTTTGATGAGTTAATGGCTGGTAAAACTCCTGCTTATCATGCAGCTTTTCCTAATAACAACCCTAAAACAGAAACAGCAGCTCCAGCAACTGCAGC
Organism: Bacteroidota bacterium; assembly: GCA_963169635.1. Lineage (GTDB taxonomy): Bacteria > Bacteroidota > Bacteroidia > Chitinophagales > Chitinophagaceae > UBA1930. The sequence goes on along the minus strand of CAUJDL010000069.1, from coordinate 10,300 downwards.
AGTAGTGGATAATAAACCTATTGCACAAAAAAATTAATTAATAATAGTTACAAATTTATTGGTAATTATTAGCTTTTTTATATACAGAACGTAACAAGTTTATACTATGAGTAACGAAGCAATTCTACATGCAAATATGGGTTCAGCACATGCAACACATGACGATCACCATGAGCATCATCAAGAAACGTTTATAACTAAATATATTTTTAGTCAAGACCATAAAACAATCTCTAAACAATTCTTAATTACAGGAATGGTTTGGGCTGTAATTGGTGGCTTAATGAGTGTATTATTTAGATTTCAATTAGGCTTTCCTGACGATTCTCTTCCTTGGTTAGAAGATTTATTAGGAAAATGGTGGGCTGCTGGTGGCCATATTACTGCTCAAGGATATTATGCTTTAGTTACTATACATGGTACTGTATTAGTATTCTTTGTATTAACAGCAGGCTTAAGTGGTACATTTGCTAATCTTTTAATTCCACTACAAATTGGTGCAAGAGATATGGCTTCGCCACTTTTAAATATGCTTAGCTATTGGTTTTTCTTTATTGCTGGTATCGTTATGCTATCTTCAATATTTGTAGAAACAGGTCCTTTTAGTGGTGGTTGGACAGCTTATCCTCCTTTAAGTGCTTTAGGCGATACTTCTCCAGGTTCTAAAACTGGTATGGATTTATGGATTATTTCTATGGCTCTATTTGTTGTTTCATCTTTATTAAGTGGTTTAAATTATATTGCTACTGTATTAAACATGAGAACAAAAGGTATGAGCATGACAAGATTACCTTTAACTATTTGGGCATTATTCTTTACTGCAGTAGTTGGTGTATTATCTTTCCCTGTATTATTATCAGGTTTTATTTTATTAATTTTTGATAGAAACTTTGGCACAAGCTTTTACTTATCAGATATCTTTTTATCTGCTACAGGTACTGCTTTACCAAACGAAGGTGGAAGTGCAATTTTATTCCAACACTTATTCTGGTTCTTAGGTCATCCAGAAGTATATATTATTATATTACCTGCAATGGGTATTGTTAGCGAAATTTTAAGTATCAATTCTCGTAAACCAATTTTTGGATATATAGCTATGGTGGGTAGTATGTTTGCTATTACAGCTCTTTCTTTCATTGTTTGGGCTCACCACATGTTTGTTACAGGTTTAAATCCATTCTTAGGGTCAATATTTACATTATTTACTTTATTAATTGCCTTACCAAGTGCTATTAAAGTATTTAACTGGCTTACTACATTATGGAGAGGAAGTATAAGATTTACTCCAGCTATGTTATTTGCTATTGGTTTTGTAAGTGTATTTATATCTGGTGGGTTAACAGGTCTTTGGTTAGGTAATTCAGCATTAGATATTCATTTACACGATACTTATTTTAATATTGCACACTTTCACTTAGTAATGGGTGTAGCTAGTATTTTAGCAATGTTTGCTGGTGTGTATCATTGGTTTCCTAAAATGTATGGTCGTAGAATGAATGTTACATTAGGTTATATCCATTTTTGGATTACTATTATTGGTGCTTACTTAATATTTTGGCCTATGCACTACGAAGGGTTAGCTGGTATGCCAAGAAGATATTATGATTATAGTATTTGGGAAAGCTTTAAACAATTTAGTGATTTAAATAAATTTATCAGTATAGTGGTATTTATTACTTTCTCTACTCAAATATTATTTTTAATAAACTTTTTCTACTCTATTTGGAATGGAAGAAAAGAAACTTCTGAAAACCCTCATGGTGCAACTACTTTAGAATGGACTACACCAATAAACCCTGGTCATGGAAATTGGGTTGGCGAAATTCCTGAAGTACATCGTTGGGCTTATGATTATAGTAAAGATGGAAAAGACTTTATTATGCAAACTACACCAATAGGTGCAGATGAAAAAGAAGAAAAGCATTAAAAGTAAAGGTTTGTCTATTATATAGTAACTCACCTTTAATCTAAACATATTCATCAAAGAAAATACCCTGAATTTTCGGGGTATTTTCTTAAAAAAAGTAAATTAGTTAAATTATTAAACTAAGAATGACTGCAAAGTCTCAAATATTACATACAGGGTTAGTTGCTAAAATTAATGACTATAAACAATTATCAAAGTTTACACTAAGTTTTACTGTTGTTTTTACTTGTGTTATTTGTTATTTACTTGCTCCAAATATTGTAAGTTATAATTGGAAAATGATTACAATTTTATTTGTAGCAGGTATGTTTATTACTGGCAGTGCTAATGCAATAAATCAAGCAGTAGAAAAATATACAGATGCAGTAATGAAACGTACTGCAAACAGACCTGTAGCATCTGGCAGAATGAGCCAAAATGAAGCTTATACTTTTGCTGTAATTACTGGTATTATTGGTGTATTGATGATGGGATATTTTTTTAATTTATCATCTGCTCTTGTATCTGCATTTAGTTTATTTCTTTATGCTTTTATTTATACACCTTTAAAAACAAAAAACTCAATTGCAGTTTTAGTAGGTGCTTTCCCTGGTGCTTTACCTTGTTTAATAGGTTGGGTTGCTGGTCAAGATGATTTTAGTGCTGGTGGTTGGATTTTATTTGCTATTCAATTCATTTGGCAATTTCCACATTTTTGGGCTATTGCTTGGGTAGCTCATTCAGATTATTCTAAAGCAGGGTTTAAATTATTACCTAGCGATAAAGGCCCAACAAAATATACAGCATTACAAACCATTATGTATAGTGTATTAATGATACCTATTGGTTTTTTACCTTACTTTTTTGATTTAACAGGTATCACATCTGTTTATATTGTTACTGCTTGTAATATTGCTATGGTAATACAAAGTGTAAGATTATATAATGATATGGATGTAAAAGCTGCAAGAAGAGTAATGTTTAGTAGTTATATTTATTTACCAATTGTATATTTGGCTTTATTGGCAGATAAATTATAATAAATGTTTTTATAAATTTAATTTTTGTGAGTATAGAAAATATGATAAGTATGGAAATTAGTTCAACAACACAAAATAATCATCAACGCATACACCCTCATAAATTTACTATGTGGGTAGCTATTGCAAGTATTTGTATGATGTTTGCAGGGCTTACCAGTGCTTATATTGTAAAAAGAAATCAGGATAATTTTTTAGAATTCTCATTACCTAATTATATTTGGTTTAGCACTATAGCAATTTTATTGAGTAGTGTTACAATGCATCTAGCCATAAAATCTTTTAAAGCAAGAGAAAGACAGAAGTATAAATTATTTATTACACTTACTACTTTTTTAGGTATTGCATTTACACTTTTACAAATCATGGGTTTTGTAAAAATAGAAAATCAAGGTATTGCACTTATTGGACATAATAGTAATGCAGCAGCTTCTTTTTTATTAGTAATTATTGGCTTACATGCTTTACATTTACTAGGAGGTGTTATTGTATTAATTATTATGTTTTTTAAATCATTTTCGCAAAAAATAAAAACATACAATAGTGTGCCTTTAGAAATAATGGCTACTTATTGGCATTTTGTAGATATTTTATGGATTTACTTATTAATATTTTTAATATGGGTACGTTCTTAAAAATTTAATTTTAAACAAATAAAAAAAACAATAAAAAATATTATATTTTTTATACATTAGCTAATATTTTTGTAATTCAAATAGAACCAAAATATGTCAACTGCAATTTCAGCACAAACAAAATGGTGGGGTGGTGGTAAAAGCCCTTTTAATGTAGAGTATGGAAAATTAATGATGTGGTATTTTTTAATGAGCGATAGCTTTACTTTTGGTGCATTTCTTATTGCTTATGGTACTGCTCGTTTTTCTGCAAACTCATGGCCTGATCCTAATGAAGTTTTTAATACATTTCCTTTTGCACCAGAAGGTATGCATGCACCATTAGTGTTTGTAAGTATTATGACTTTTATACTTATCCTAAGTTCTGTTACAATGGTATTAGCTGTACAAGCTGGCCATCATAATAATAAACAAGGTGTAATTAAAAATTTAATTTATACTATTATTGGTGGTTTTGCTTTCTTAGGTTGTCAAGCTTGGGAGTGGACTCACCTATTTCATGAAGGTGCATGGTGGGGTAGCAATCCATTTTTAAATGCAGATGGTACTCAAGGTACTGTAAACTTCACTAACTTTTTCTTTACCATTACAGGCTTTCACGGTTTTCACGTATTTACAGGTGTTATCATCAATATAATTATGCTTATTATGGCATTGAATAATACATTTGAAAAAAGAGGTCATTATTTAATGATAGAAAAAGCTGGTTTGTACTGGCACTTTGTAGATTTAGTTTGGGTATTTGTATTCACTTGTTTTTATCTTATTTAAAAAATTATTTTCATAAATATTAAAGTAGCAAAAATGGAATATACTACACAATCGCATGGCGATTATGCAGCAATTAAAAAAGAAATTTGGAAAGTAACCCTTATCCTTTCTGTTCTTACTGTTATAGAACTTATGTTAGGATTTTGGATGTATTTAAAACCAGAAATGAATCACTCTTTTAAATTGGCATTAAAAGGTACTATCATTATTTTAATGTTAGCTAAAAGCTTTTATATTGTTGCTTATTTTATGCACTTAAAGCATGAAATAAAAAATATGATTATGACGATTATTGTGCCTCTTACATTATTTATTTGGTTTATTATAGCATTTTTATATGATGGTAAATCTTATAATAATTTAAAAAATAATTACGATCGTCATTATCAAGAACAAACTAAAGTAAAAGCTACAAAAGCAGAACATCAGCATAATGCAGCACCTACTACAGAAGCTGCACCTGCTGCTACTCATTAAAATATTTTTCTTTATAAAATTACTGACAAAAACCATCGTTTAAAGCGATGGTTTTTTATTGATAAATTGAATAGTTGTTAATTTTCTTACTACTATCAATTACTTATTAATACATTTGAACTTTCAAAAAATTATTTGAAGGTTAAATACAGCATTTTTTTATGAGTTATACAGTAGCTATTGTAGGAAGACCTAATGTAGGCAAAAGCACTTTTTTTAATAGATTATTAGAACAAAGAAAAGCTATTGTTGATAATATTAGTGGTGTTACCAGAGACAGACAATATGGTATCAGCGAATGGAATGGAAAAACTTTTAATGTTATTGATACTGGTGGATTTGTACCTAATAGTGAAGATATTTTTGAAAAAGAAATAAGAAAACAAGTAAAAATTGCTATTGACGAAGCAGATGCTATTGTTTTTATGGTAGATGTAACTACAGGAATTACAGATTTAGACGATGCTATGGCTAACATTTTAAGACGCTCTAAAAAGCCTGTTTATTTAGTAGTGAATAAAGTAGATAATCATGAAAGAGAATTAGCAGCTACAGAATTTTATAGTTTAGGTTTTGATACTATTTATGCTGTAAGTAGCATTAATGGTACAGGTACAGGAGAAATTTTAGATACAATAACAGAAAAAATTTCCAAAGAAGCTACAGAAGATACAATAAGAGAAAATGAGCTACCAAAATTTGCCATTATTGGTCAGCCTAATGTGGGAAAATCTTCTTTACTAAATGCATTAATAGGCAAAGAGAGAACCATTGTAAGTAATATTGCAGGCACTACAAGAGATACAATACATACTCATTACAACTTATTTAATAAAGAGTTTGTTTTAATTGATACTGCAGGTATAAGAAAGAAAAGTAAAGAGAAAGACGACTTAGAATTTTACTCAATTATTCGTGCAATAAAAGCAATGGACGAAGCAGATATTTGCTTACTTGTATTAGATGCAGAAAAAGGAATTACAGCACAAGATGTATCAATATTTAGTTTAGCTGCCAGAAAAGGAAAAGGTATTGTACTGCTTATTAATAAATGGGATTTAATAGAAAAAGAAACCAATACTGCCAGAGATTACGAAAAAAGATTATTAGAAAAAATTGCACCATTTACCGATGTGCCTATTTTATTTATTTCTGCAACAGAAAAAACAAGAATTTTTAAAGTAATAGAAATTGCTTTAGACGTGTATGCAAGCAAACATCAAAAAATACCTACTTCTAAACTTAACGATGTAATGCTAAAAGCTGTAGAAGCTTATAAAGCACCTGTAGTAAGAGGGCATATTGTAAAAATAAAATTTGTAACACAGTTACCTACACATGTACCTTCATTTGCATTTTTTACCAACTTTCCCAACGATATTAAAACACCTTATAAAAATTATTTAGAAAATCAGTTAAGGGCTAAATTTAATTTTAAAGGCGTACCAATTAGAATATTTTTTAGAAAAAAATAAGTGGTATTTTTTTTATTAAAATAAAAAAAGCATAAAGTGAAATATACTTTATGCTTTTGCCTTTGATGATTAATATATTTTTAAGATTCTTTTTTATCTTCTTTTTTCTTTTTAGCACTTTTAGGAGCAAGCATTAAAAACATTCTTTTACCTTCTAATTTAGGTAATGTTTCTGGCTGTCCAAATTCTGCTAATCTTTCAGCAAATTTTAATAATACTAATTCGCCACGTTCTTTAAACATAATTGCACGTCCTTTAAATTGTACATAAGCTTTTACTTTATTTCCTTCTTTTAAAAAGTTTTCGGCATGTTTAGCTTTAAAGTCAAAATCATGATCGTCTGTACCTGGGGTAAAACGGACTTCTTTTACCTCACTTTGTTTAGCATTAGCCTTCATTTCTTTTTCTTTCTTCTTTTTTTCGTAAAGAAATTTTTTATAGTCTATTGCTTTACATACTGGAGGGTCTGCTTGAGGAGAAATTTCTACTAAATCTAATTCTAAATCATAAGCAATTTTTAATGCTTCTTGTGTAGTATATACACCAACTGTTACATTATCGCCTACTAAACGAACTTGTGGTACACGAATTCTTTCATTAATACGATGTTCTGGTTCTGGATTTCTGTTAAAACGAGGGTTGAACCTTCCCTTTGCTCCTGAATTGCCTTTAAATGGTACTGCCATTAAGTTTTATTTGGTTAAAAAAATATTTAGGTTTTAAGTAAAATTATTAAAAAAAGTTTATTCTTCAGATTTACGATTGCTTATTTCTGCTACAATATTAAGCACAAATTCATCAACAGACAACTGTCCTACATCTCCTTTACTATGACGACGAATAGAAATTTTATTTTCTGTCATTTCTTTTTCGCCTATAATTAACATATATGGCACTTTAGAAATTTCGGCTTCACGTATTTTTTTGCCTATTTTTTCCTGACGTTCATCAACTTCTACTCTTACACCTGCTTTTACTAAAGTATTTTTTACATCATTAGCATAGGTTAAAAACTTATCGCTAATGGGTAATATTTTAACTTGTAAAGGAGCTAACCATGTAGGAAATTTTCCTGCATAATGCTCTAATAAAAAGCCTATAAATCTTTCGTGTGTACCTAAAGGTGCACGATGAATAATTAAAGGAATTTCTGGCTCATTATTTTGATTGGTATATGATAATTTAAATCTGCGTGGTTGAGCAAAATCTACCTGATTAGTTGCTAAAGTAAATTCTCTGCCAATTGCACTCCAAATTTGTACATCTATTTTTGGTCCATAAAATGCACCTTCGCCTTTTACTTCTACAAATGGTATGTTAGATTCTTTTAAAACATTTCTTACTAATTCTTCAGTTTCTAACCATAATTCAGGTTCATTAATATATTTCTGTCCTAATTTTTCTGGATCATGAAGGCTTAAACGCATTACATATTTATCTATACCAAAAATTTTAAAATATTTAAGGTACATATCATTTACAGCTTTAAACTCTTGAGCAAACTGTTCTTTAGTACAATAAATATGTGCATCATTCATGTGTAAACAACGAACCCTCATTAATCCAAATAACTCACCACTTTGTTCGTATCTGTAGCAAGTACCATATTCTGCTATCCTATAAGGCATATCTCTATAGCTTTTAGGTTCTGCATCAAATATTTTATGATGGTGTGGACAGTTCATTGCTCTTAAATAATATTTTTCTCCATCCATTTCCATTGGAGCAAACATACTATCTGCATAATAAGGTAAATGACCACTAGTAAGGTACAAATTTTCTTTAGCTAAATGTGGTGTTACAACTCTTTTATAACCTGCAGCTTCTTCTGTTTCTTTTGCTAATTTTTCTAACTCTTCTATAATTATTGTACCATTAGGCAACCATAAAATTAAACCAGGACCAACTTCATCATTCATGGTATAAATGCTTAATTCTTTTCCTAATTTTCTATGGTCTCTTTTTTTAGCTTCTTCTAACATATGTAAATACTCATCTAACTCTTTTTGAGTAGGAAAAGTAATACCATAAATACGTGTAAGCTGTTTATTTTTTTCATCGCCTTTCCAATATGCACCTGCAATATTTAAAAGTTTAATTGCTTTAATATAACCTGTATGAGGTATATGTGGACCACGACATAAATCTGTAAAATTGCCTTGCGTATAAAAAGTAATATTGCCATCTTCTAAATTTTGAAGAAGGTCTAATTTATACTCATCTCCTTTTTCTGTAAAGTAAGCAATAGCTTCATCTTTGGCTTTTTCTGCTCTTATAAAAACATTATTTTGTTTAGCCAATTCATTCATTTTCTTTTCTAAGTCGGTAAGGTCGTCTTCAGTAATTTTTCTATCGCCTAAATCTATATCATAATAAAATCCATTATCTAATGGTGGACCTACCCAAAATTTAACACCAGGAAATTTAGCTTCAATAGCTTCTGCCATAAGGTGTGCAGATGAATGCCAAAATGTATTTTTTCCTTCAGCATCATTCCAAGTAAAAAGTTTTAATGAACAATCAGCAGTAATAGGTCTGTTGGTATCCCAAATTTGGTTATTTACACCAGCAACAATTACTTTTTTTGCAAGACCTTCACTAATACTTTTTGCAATATCCATTGCAGATATACCAACTGCATATTGCCTAACTGCCCCATCAGGAAAACTAATATTAATCATAACTTAAAATACACTTAATTTTTGTAAGATGGCAAAAGTAACAAATGAACTGCATTTATTTGCTACAAGCAGTAAAAAATAAACATTTCGTTCTCGTTCTTTCAAAACTTGAGTTATTGCTACAAGCAATATAATACTAACTTATGAAACTGCAAGTTTCATAAGAACACAAGTCGTTCTTTCAAAACTTTCAGTTTTGAAAGGAGATACATCTGTTGCCTTTGGCAATGAATATTTGTTTAATTGCTATAAGCAATACAATACTAACTTATGAAACTGCAAGTTTCATAAGAACATAATTTGTTCTTTCAAAACTTTTAGTTTTGAAAGTTGTACATCTATTGCCTTTGGCAATATTGTAATTATCTTAATTGCTAAAAGCAATACAATACTAACTTATGAAACTGTAAGTTTCATAAGAACATAATTCGTTCTTTCAAAACTTTGCTTTTGGCAATGAATATTTGTTTAATTGCTATAAGCAATGTAATAATAACTTATGAAGCTACAAGTTTCATAAGAACACAAGTCGTTCTTTCAAAACTTTCAGTTTTGAAAGTGGTGTATCTGTTGCCTTTGGCAATATTATAATTATATTAATTGCTACAAGCAATACAATACTAACTTATGAAGCTGCAAGCTTCATAAGAACATTTCGTTTTTTCAAAACTTTCAGTTTTGAAAGAGGTGTATCTGTTGCCTATGGCAATGAATAATTAATTTAATTGCTGCAAGCAATACAATACTAACTTATGAAGCTGCAAGCTTCATAAGAACATAATTCGTTCTTTCAAAACTTTTAGTTTTGAAAGTTGTGTATCTATTGCCTTTGGCAATGAATAATTTGTTTAATTGCTATAAGCAATGTAATAATAACTTATGAAGCTGCAAGTTTCATAAGAACTGCTTAAAAGAAATTTTTGGTGTTTATTTTCTACTATAATTTGGGGCTTCTTTGGTAATATCAATATCATGTGCATGGCTTTCTTTCATGCCTGCATTGGTAATTTTTATAAAAGAAGCTTGTTGCAAGGTTGCAATATTTTTTGCACCACAATAACCCATACCAGAACGTAAACCTCCTACATATTGATATACAATTTCACTTAAAGTGCCTTTATAAGCAACTCTTCCTTCAATACCTTCTGGAACATATTTTTTTGTATCGTCTTCTACATCTTGAAAATATCTATCACCACTGCCTTGACTCATAGCTCCTAAACTTCCCATTCCTCTATAGGTTTTAAACTTCCTTCCCTCATAAATAATAGTTTCACCTGGGCTTTCTTCTGTTCCAGCAAGTACACTGCCCATC
>CAUJDL010000068.1 GCA_963169635.1 Bacteroidota bacterium | reverse complement strand
CATTACTACTAAAAACAAAAGAAACTGTACCCCAAAACGTACTAAATTACTTACTACAATACTTAAAGGCATTATTAAACGAGGAAAATAAACTTTACCAAAAATGTTTGCATTGTCTTTAAAAACAGAAGATGTTTTATTTAAACAATCTGCAAAATAATTCCAAGCTGTAATACCAGCCATATAAAATAATGGTTGAGGTAACCCATCTGTACTTATACCTGCTAAATTACCAAATACAAAAGTGTAAATAATAGTGGTTAGTAATGGTTGTATAAAAAACCATAATGGACCTAATATTGTTTGCTTATAAAATGCAACAAAATCTCTTCTTACCAATAACATTAATAAATCTCTATAATGCCAAGTGTCTTTTAATTTAAGACTTAATAATTTATTCTGAGATTCTATACTCCAATCGTATTGTTGATTACTCATTAATATGTTTTGTTTTTATAGTAGAAACTTTATTTATTATTTATCTTCTAAAAAATTTTTGCCACCAACTTAGTTTTACATTATCATCAAAATATCCCTTTTTATTGGCATCAAAATATGGATCTTTTTTTCTTCCTCCATAAATATACCTGTTATAACCATAGCCTTTTAATTAGTTACTCTGTACACTCAATATTAATTGACAAATATATCTACATTATCAAAACTTAAATTGTACTTTGGCAGAAATAACACCTATTGTTTTATTTCCTTCATCATTTTATTTTTTATAGTTTCGCCCCACATTAGATAATCTATATTTTTGGTTTTTACTGTTTGGCTTATTGGGCACCGTCATTTCAATTAATCCAAAATCTATTGCAGGTCTTATATAATTATATAGAAATGTAGGACGGTGTTTTATCTGTAACTTTTCCATTAATTCTTTAATTGTCATCTCGTGTTCGAGAACAGCAATAATTTTAGTAACTTGTTCGGTAACTTGTTCGATAACTTGTTCGGTAACTTGTTCAAAAATAGGTTCGCTCGGAAAACTCATTCGTACATAATTATCAGAAAATTTAAAACAGTCTTTACCATAAGATTGTAAAACTCTTGGAATACCAGACCCAAGTTGCTCTACCAATTCCATGTCTTTAAAAATTCGCATTATTTCTTTGCTCCGAGGAATAGAAACCCCTTCAAAAAACTCCTCTTCTGATAGTCCTTGTGGTAAACCACCATTAGAAGTAATTTCCAAACGATCACTAAAAAATTCAAATTTTGGAGCTAGTTCATATCCATAATCATTGTGTACTATGGCATTAATTACAGCTTCTCTTAAAGCTACTGCATTCCACTGTCTTCTTTCTATACGCTGCTTAGAAGTAATCTTTGTGAAAGTTTTATTTTCTAATTCTATTTTGTCTAAAACGCTCTTGGTTGCTCGTATTAATGAACCAAAACCGTATTCTTCACTTTGTACTAAATCTACCCGATCTGTTCCTTTATATTTTGCTACTTTAACAGAGGTTGTATTATTATCAGCCATCAAATAAGCTACATAATTGTATAAGCCTTCTTCATTTAGTAATTCCAAATTTTTGGCAAACTGTTCGTTGAGCGTTTTCTCTTCTGTATCGTAATAAATTTGAAGTTGTTGAAATTTTAAATCTTGTCTTGGGGCTTTTATTTTCCCAATATTATTTCTGGTACGTTTAGCAAACAAATCTTCTATCATGCGGATAGGCATTGGTTCAGAAGCACTTCCTACACGAATAAAAGTACCTTTTTCTGACAAGCCATATTTTTTAATATAATATGGTCGTTCTTGGCCACTGGCTACAATTAGCTTGATAATAATCTTTCCATCTCGTTTTTCAGAAACCACATCAAACAATCCCAAACAAGAGGGCACAATATTATTTCGTAGTCTATCTTTTATTTGTAATTGAACTTGATCTGGATTATCTATGCCAATAGTTAAATCATTTTTGTCAACTCCTATATATATAATTCCACCTCCTAAATAGTTTAAAAAAGCCACCACTTCTTTTTCGAGTTGGTCAGTTAGTTTTTGTTTATATTCTATACGATTGGTTTCCATTATATAGGTGATGAATAAGATTTTTAATTACGCTACACCCTCAATATTAATTGACAAATTATATCTACATCATCAAAATTTAAATCGTAATTAAGACCAGTTTTATTTATTGTTTTAATTCTTCTTTTAATACTTTATTGATTTGTTTGCATCTAAAAATTTTATTAATCATTTATCTTCTAAAAATTTTTTGCCACCAACTTAGTTTTACACTATCATCAAAATATCCTTTTTTATTGGCATCAAAATATGGATCTTTTTTTCTTCCTCCATAAATATATCTATTATAACCATAGCCTTTTCCATAACCATACATGTAACCATAACCATAACCATAGCCATAGCCATAATAACCATAACGGCCTGCAAGATTTACATCATTTACAACTATAGCCATATTAGATAATTTGCCATCTCGTTTTAAATCGTTTATAAATTCCATTTGTTTTTTTAATGTATAGCGTTGTCTAATTACATATAAAGTACTATCTACATATTTATTAAGAGCAAAAGAATCGCTAACTAAACCAACAGGTGCAGAGTCCACAACAATATAATCATATTTTTCTTTGAGTAATTGAAAGAGGGTTTCCATTCTATCACTAATAATTAACTCTGCTGGGTTGGGTGGTATTGGTCCTGTATTGTATAAATGTAGTTGAGGGTGTTTTTTAAATGGTTTGTAAATGGTATTAATATCATCTGTTTGGCCAATTAAATAATTAGTAATACCTCTATTATTATTTTCATCAATTACAATATCATTTTCATTAAATTCTATTCCTTTTAATTTACGTAAGTCAAACTCTAATAATGCTACTTTTTTTCCTGTTAATGCTAATACAGCAGCAAAGTTTAAGCTAATAAAAGATTTACCCTCTCCACTAATAGATGATGAAATTAAAATAGTAGTAGCATGTTGCTTACTTGATTTTCTGGCTAATACAAATTCTAAATTACTTCTTAAAATTCTAAACTGCTCTGCTACAATATTTCTGCTATTTTCTACTACAATTGCACCTACATTATCTACGTGACTTATTTCTCCTGCAATTGGTATATCAGATTTTTCAGCAATATCTTGTCTGGTTGTTATTTTATCATTTAATAAATCTAATAAATAAATTATACCTATAGGAATAAGTAAGCCTAATAATATTGCAAATGTTTTTATTTGAGAGCTTTTAGGCTCTATAGGTATAAAAGATGCATAAGCAGGGTCTAACTCTTGATAGTTAGATTCTGTAGATACAGAAGCAATAGCTGTTTCTTCGCCTTTTTGTAATAGGTATAAATATAATTTTTCTTTTACTCCTTTTTGTCGGTTAATATTAATTAGTTCTAATTCTTTATCTGGCAATGAGCCAAGTTTTTCCATATCTACATCACTTCTATTTTCATAAGTGCTAATTTTTAATTTCTTAGATTGTTTTAAAATAGCACCAGCTTCTAAAATACTTTGTTTAAGTTGTAAAATTTGATTTTCTAATTCTAATGCAGATGGATTATCTTCATAAGCAACATAGTCTAACTTTTCTTTTTGTATTTGTAAATCGTTATAACGCTGAATCATGGTATTATACGACATATCATCTACACCAAGGTTAGAAGGTATTACTTTAGATTTTCCAATGCTTCTATTATTACGTAAATAATCATCTATCTGGTTGAGGTTTTCAATTTCTAATTGTAAGGTTAGTACTACTTTTTCGGCATCTGTTAGCCTATTTTGTATATATAAATACTCACTTTGTGTATCAAAAAAACGATTATTTTTTTTGTAATCTCTAATTTCAGATTCTAAACTGCTTAATTCTTTAGATACAATATCTAAACGATTATTAATAAAGTTTACAGTATTTTTTGCATTCTCTTTTTTAGATTCAATATTAGTATTGATAATTTCTTGTACAAATAAATTAAGAAAATCAAAAACTTTTGTACGGCTTTCGCCAGATAAACCTAAAACAAGTACACTTGTTTTTTGGCTTAATGTACCAATTGTTAAATTAGACTGCATAATTCCTGCAGCATATTGTACAGGTAACCAACGAATAATGTATGGGTCTGTTGTAGCATCTTTAGCAATTACCTCATTTTTATTAAGTCTAAAACTAAAGTTGTACAAATTAATAGAGTCGCCCCAAGTAAATTGTTTAGTTTTATTTTTTAATTCAATTTCTCCACCTACATTATTATACTTTTTAATTTTAAATGTATAAATTAATGATGAGTCTGGTATGTGTAATGCATGAAAATAAAAGGGAGTAGCTTTATATGCATCTGATGTTTTAATATTCCCTTCTTTACTATAAATAACATTAAACTCTCCTAACTGTACTACTTTTTCTAATAATCTTTTAGTACGTATTAATTGCATTTCGTTATCTAAATTAATAGATCTTACACCAGAAACTGCTTCGCTAATTAAATCGCTTTGATTACCTGCTTTCTCAGAATTACGAACTAATAATTGTACACTTGCTTTATAAATAGGTACTTTATATCTTATATACATTAAAGCTGCACCAAGACATAGTACCATAGATAAAATAAACAATGGAAAATGGCTAAGATATTTTACCAAAATTTCTCTTACAGAAAACTTGGGTTTATTATCGTTTTGCTGCACTATTCCTGGAATAATTGATTGTGGTGATGTAGCACTCATTTATAAAAAATGTTTTTAAAATTATCTACGTCCTAATAATATTACAAAATTTAATACACTTAATATAACACTAACTGATTGTAATATAGGTTGCATATTATTTCTAAACTCTTCGTCTTTCATTTTCTTGAATTTTCTTTCATTAGCACTTACATAAATCATATCGTTTTGTTGCAACTGAAATGCTGGAGATTCGTAAAAACTGGCATCTTGTAAATTTACATAATAGCTTTTTCTGCTACCATTTTCTTCTCTTACAATTAATACATTATTTCTTTTACTTTCATCTTTAAAGCCACCAGATTGTGCAAGTGCATCTAAAACAGTTGCTTTTTCTGTGCTAAAAGTTTTTTTACCTTGGCTAGCCACTTCGCCTAAAACATTTACAGAAAACTCTTTTAGTTTTACATTAACCGATACATCTTTAATATATTTACTCCATTCTGAAGTAATATTTTCTTCTAACTGTTTACATGTTTTACCTATTGCTTTTAGTAGCCCAATTTTAGGTAATTTTATATTACCATCTTTATCAATTAAATAAGATGCATCGCCACCCAAAATATTAAAAAGTCCTACTTGTTCTTGACTTGCAGTTGCTAAAGTAAATGCTTTAATGGTTAATTGGTCGCCTTCTTTTAAAGTTAAATCTTTATATTGAAAATTTTGAAGACTATCAAACCCTGTTTGAAATAATTGATAAGACTGTTCTAATTTTTTAATATTAGTACAACTTACCATAAAAATGGCACTTAAAATGATGAATAAGAATTTTTTCATAAAAATTTTTTTGAAGAAAGTACAGCTCCGCCACCTAACTCACAGATTGAGTTAATACCTCTATAAAAAACAACAGACATCACAGGAAATAATACTAAAAATTACTTGCCTGTATGTCTGTTTATATAAAATTAATCAAAATTATTATAATTTATTATGTTCGTAACACATTAATAAACAAATACTTAAACACAAATTAGCTACTGTTTATTTTTGTGAGTTGCAAATATAGGATAAATTTAAAATTTTTATGAAAAATTAAGCCTTATACATTGAGTGTTGCATAACTTACCATTAAAATTAGCTTTCCTTTTATTATATATTTTACAGATAAAAAGAGGCTTTTTAAAGGTTAAATGCTGTTTATAGTATTAGTGATGGGCAAAATCTTTATTAAAATTGCCTTTAATTCTTTCTATTGGTGGATTAAAATAACCAAACTTTAGGTCTGGAAATTCTTCTTGTATTAATTGCATCATTTGTTTCACCCCTAAAATTTCGCCATTTTCTACAATACCAACTAAACCTAAATACCAATCTGGGTCTATATTAAAATTTCGCCACTGTATCATTTTTAAATTTGTGGTTTTAATGAGTTTTCTAAGGGCTTCATATTCTTCTACACTATCTGTAGTGCCAGGGAATACAAAATAATTAATACTACTCCAACCACCATTTTCATCAGCTATTTTTAAGCTTTGTACAATATCTTGAAATTGATAATTATTAGGACGATAATAACGTGTATAAATCTCTTCTCTTGCACTATTTAAACTTACTCTTATACTGTTTAAACCTGCTTTAAATAAAGTGTTTACAGCTTGTGGCTTAGAGCCATTAGTATTAATATTAATGCTGCCTTTATTGGTATGTTTTCTAATTTCAATGATAGTTTTTTCTATGGTTTCCCACATTAATAAAGGCTCTCCTTCACAGCCTTGACCAAAACTAATAATTGGATAAGGAGCATTGGCTAAATGAGGTACTGTATATTCTACAATTTCTTCTACCGAAGGTTTAAAAGTTAATCTATCTTGTGGTGATGTAATATCTTCTTCTTGTGGTTGAAAAGATACACAACCAAAACAATTAGCATTACATGCAGGAGATGCAGGAACAGGACACTCCCATCTATGCATAGAAAAATTTCTTGCAGCAGGGCAATGATAAGTCATACAGCAGGTTTGCATTAAATGCTTTACTAATCTATTATGAGGATATTGCTCTAACAACCACTGACTTCCAGCAGCAATTTCTTTTTCATCGTAACCAGCACACTCTTGACGAATATCTTGCTCTACTCTAATAGCTGTTACATAAGTTTTATTGTTATACCAACCCGTAGCTGTATAACAAAATAAAGGTAATGTAGGTGCATCTTTTGCTGTTTCGTAAGCAGCTAAAAATAAACTTGTATGTGCAGGAGGTATAAATGCAGCAACAGCCCAACCTTTATTGCATAAACGCATTTCGCCTGATTGTACATCAATGCCAATAGCTTTTCTTCCTGGTAATTCATATAAATTTCCACCATCAGGTAGTTCTATCCAATTATCTAAAGATACTTCATAAGCATCCCATCCTGCACGTCCTGTAGCATATAATGTAGTATCTTCAAAAATATTTCCTTGACCATCTGAATACAAAAGATAAGGCGATTGTTTAAGCATATAAATTGTATTATACTTTTACTTTAAGATTGATTTAATTGTTGCTCACAAAATTGGTTAAACTCTGTTTCATTTATTTTATTGTCTATTGTTAATTGTAATAATTGATTATTCTTAAAATCTATAGTTAATATCCCTTCTTTAAAAATGATGTGTTGAATATCTGTCCACTGAAATTTTCTATTAAACCCTGTTTTTAAAATTAAATTTTGTTGATTAATGATTAACTGAAAATCTTTGGCTATTCTTTCTGTAATACTTAATAAAATCAACATTACTAAACCAATACCTGTATAGTTAAATTTTATCCAACTAATACAAATAACGACT
This sequence comes from Bacteroidota bacterium, assembly GCA_963169635.1. GTDB lineage: Bacteria > Bacteroidota > Bacteroidia > Chitinophagales > Chitinophagaceae > UBA1930. The sequence continues at coordinate 1,717 of CAUJDL010000068.1, read as the reverse complement.
GCTGCAAAAATAAAAAGCCATTGTTTTTTTTTCTTAGCAATAAAATGATAAATAGCTACTATTAAAATAAATATAGCAGCAATATACACCCATTGTTGACTATTGGTTTTTAATATCGATAATATTAAGATGAGTGCATTTACTATTAATAAGCTATTAGCTAATATCCAAATAAGTTTACTACGAGTATTTTTTATAGATAATATATATTCTATTACCTGCATTTTAATTTTCTAATTTTTCAGGCCTCATTTGAGGGAATAATAAAACATCTTGAATACTTGGTTGATTGGTCATTAACATTACTAATCTATCAATACCAATACCAATACCACTTGTTGGTGGCATACCATATTCTAAAGCTCTTAGAAAATCATAGTCTATAAACATTGCTTCATCATCGCCACGTTCCATAAGTTTTACTTGTTCTTCAAATCTTTCTCTTTGGTCAATAGGGTCGTTTAATTCGCTATAAGCATTGGCTAATTCTTTACCATTAATCATTAATTCAAAACGTTCTACTAACCCTTGTTTAGATCTGTGTTTTTTTGTTAGTGGACTCATCTCTACAGGATAATCAATAATAAATGTAGGTTGAATAAATGTATGCTCACTAGTAGCACTAAAAATTTCATCAATTAATTTTCCTTTGCCAATAGTAGGTGGTACATCTATTTTTAATTGTTTACATACTTCTCTTAAACCTGCTTCATCTAAATTGCTAATGTCTATTCCACTATTTTCTTTTACAGCATCAAAAATAGAAATGCGTTTATAAGGTGCTTTAAAATCTATTGTTTTATCGCCTACATGTAATTGTGTAGTACCATGTAAAGCAAGAGCAATTTTTTCGAATAACTGTTCAGTAATTTCCATCATCCAGAAATAATCTTTATAGGCAGTGTACCACTCTAACACAGTAAATTCAGGATTATGTGTTCTATCCATACCTTCATTTCTAAAATTTCTGCTAAACTCATATACCCAATCAAAGCCACCAACGATTAATCTTTTTAAATAAAGTTCGTTGGCAATTCTTAAATACAAAGGAATATCTAAAGCATTATGATGTGTAGCAAATGGTCTTGCAGCAGCACCACCTGGAATAGATTGTAAAACTGGTGTATCAACTTCTAAAGCACCTTGTGCATTTAAAAACTCACGAATAGTGTTCATCAGTTTTGTTCTTTGAACAAAAGTTTCTTTTACAGTAGGGTTAATAATTAAATCTGCATAACGTTGTCTGTATCTAAATTCTGGGTCAGTAACTTCATCAAAAACATTTCCTTCTTCATCTCTTTTTACAACAGGTAATGGTTTAATACTTTTAGTTAATAAAGTAATTGTTTGTGCATGTATAGAAGTTTCGCCAGTTTTAGTAATAAATACAAAGCCTGTACAACCAATTATATCGCCTAAATCTAAACCATGTTTTATTAAAATATCCCAAAAACTTTTATCTTCTGTTGGGCAAATTTCATCTCTCTTTACATATAACTGAATAATACCTTTACTATCTTGAATTTTTATAAAGAAAACTTTTCCTTTATCATTTATACTCATTACTCTTCCTGCTACACATACATTATTAAAGTTGTCTTTTGTTTCTTCTGTAAAATTTGCTTTAATATCTGTAGAAAAAGCATTGACAGGATATAATGGTGCAGGAAAAGGATTAATACCTGCCTCTTGAATTTTAGTTAATTTTTCTCTTCTA
>CAUJDL010000067.1 GCA_963169635.1 Bacteroidota bacterium | reverse complement strand
AAACTCCTAATAACAAAGAAGCTAAATAACCAATTGCAGCTGCTAACATTTAATTAATTTATTTTTTTTGAATTAAAATATTTTACAAATATTATGAAGAATATTGAGATTAATATTTTACTCTTCTTCCAGGATAATCATCTATTGCTTTACCAAAATTTTTACCAGGTTCTGCATCTAAGATAATTTCAAATATTCCACCTTTCATAATATCAGAATGTTTGATATAAGATTTGGTATAAGGCTCACCATTTAAAGTTGCTTGTTTAATATATTTATTTTTATCGCTACCATTTTTTACAATTACTCTAAATAAATTTCCACTAGGTAATTGTAATGCACTTTCTTGTACTAATGGTACACTTAATACATATTCGCCACTTGCAGGATTAACAGGATAAAATCCTAAAACACTAAATACATACCAAGCACTCATTTGGCCACAATCTTCATTGCCTGGCAAACCATCTGGTGTGTTTTTATATAATGTAGTACAAATTTCTCTTACTCTATCTGCTGTTTTATGTGGCAATCCAACATAATTATATAAGTAAGCAATATGATGGCTAGGTTCATTGCCATGAACATATTGACCTATCATACCACTAATATCAGGAGGTATATGAGAGCCAGTAAGTTTAGAATCAGCATTAAATAATGAATCTAATTTTGCTGTAAATTTATTTGCTCTGCCCATATAATTAATGAGTGCATAAACATCGTGTGGTGCAAACCAACTATGTTGCCAAGCATTACCTTCGGTATAAGCTGTTTTATTTTCATCATGCTCTGTATGATAAGGATCAAAAGGTGTTACCCAATGTCCATTACTATATTTTGGACGAGCAAAACCAGTTTTTTTATCAAAAACATTTCGCCAATTCATACTTCTTTTAATAAACTCTCTGTAGTCTGAAGATTTTCCTAAACGCTTTGCTACTTGTGCAATACACCAATCATCAAAAGCATATTCCATTGTTATTGTTACGCTATATCCTGCTTTATCATAAGGTACAAAACCATATTGTCTGTATAAATCTGTAGAACGTACATTTTGATTTGCACTCTTCTTCATGGCCTCATAAGCTTTTTCATAATCAAAGCCTGTAATACCTTTTAATATTGCATCTGCAATTATTGGTACAGCATGATAACCAGTCATACAATTCGTTTCATTAAACTGTAATTCCCATACAGGCAATAAGCCATAATCATCGTAAAAAGTAAGATAAGAATTAATGATGACTGGTACTAATTCTGTTTGTGTAAGTGTAAGTAAAGGGTTAGCTGCTCTAAATGTATCCCATAAAGATTGTACAGTATAAATAGATTTTCCTTTAGCAATATTGCCTTTACTGTCTTTATAATTTCCATATCTATCACTAAATCTGTTAGGTGCTAAATAAGTATGGTATAAAGCTGTATAGAAGTTTTGTTTTAAGGCTATATCATTTGTACGAATTTGTAATTTTCTTAATTCTCTTTCCCAAATATTTTCAGCATTTAATTTTGCTAATTCAAAATCCCAACCAATAATTTCGTTTAAACTTTCTAATGCACCTTCTACATCTGCACTACTAATACCTACTTTCATTAAAATTTTTTCGCCTTGTGTAGTTTCAAATTCTAATGATGCTTTAATATCTTTTGCTGTAAAGCTTGTAGTATCTACTTTTTCTTTATTAGCAATTAATGAAATACTTTTTACAGGTTTACTTGTTCTAACAGCAAAAAAAACTTTTTGATTTGCAGCCCAACCTGCACTAAAACGATAGCCTACAAATGTGCTATCATTTATTTTTTTAAAAAAACATTCGGTAGTTCTGTCATAATTTATTGCAAAACCTAAATCGAAACGTATTGCTGCATGTTTAGAAGTAGGAAAAGTATAACGATGAAAACCACAACGAATAGATGTTGTTAATTCTGCCCACACATCAAAATCTTTTAAATGAACAGCATAATAACCGGGTTTTGCAGTTTCTTGTTTATGAGAAAAACGACTAACAATTTTATCTGCAGTTGCAGCTCTGTTTACCATAGGTAATACAGATATATCACACAAATCGCCTACACCTGTACCACTTAAATGTGTATGGCTAAAGCCTTGTATTACACTATCACTATAATGATAGCCACTACTCCAATCCCAACCATTACTACCATTATCAGGACTTAATTGTACCATACCAAAAGGCATTGTTGCACCAGGATATGTATGTCCATGTGCACCTGTACCAATAAATGGATTTACTAAGTCCACTAATCTTTGTTGTGCAAAAGTTTGAACAGAAAAAAATAAAGCTATGAATAGCAAAAACTGCTTCATAAAAAATTATTTGAAAGAAAATTAAACAAGAACTTTATACTAACTGATTAAAATGGTAAATCATCTACTGGCTCATTAATATCATTTACAGCTGTTGATGTAGCTTGAGGAGATGATGATTGATTAGGTGTAAAATTTTGTGGTGCTGTACCATCAGTATTTCTACTGCCTAATAATTGTATGCTTTGAATTCTTAAAGTTAATGATGCTCCTTGTCTGCCATCTTGTGTAGTATAGCTTCTAACATCTGGATTACCTTCTACATAAACTTGTGTGCCTTTTTTTAAATAAGGTGCAATAGCTGTTCTATCTGTCCAATATGCACACTCTACCCAAATAGTTCTATCTTTTTGATTTCCTTGTGCATCTTTATATCGCTCTGTATGAGCCATATTAAAGTTAATAACTGTTTTGCCATTTACATCATTTACAATAGCATCTTTTCCAAGATTACCAATAACTTGTAGCTTAATCATAATAGTTTGTTTTAATAATAAATTATAAAGGTTAATTGGGTTGCCAAGATAATTAAAACAAACTAAGAATTTTGTATATCAATAAAATTGTGAAGAAGTAGTGAGAAAACCAAGTTACATAGACTCTAAAAACTCTTGTAATTCCATTTCTGATTTAAATTTTACTTCTCTTGCTTTACTGCCTAAGTTAGGGCCTACAATTCCTGCTCTTTCTAATTGATCCATTAATCTACCAGCACGGTTATAACCTAATTTCATTCTTCTTTGTATTAATGATGTAGAGCCAACCTGATTTTGAACAATTAATTTTGCAGCATCTTCAAATAAAGCATCTCTATCATTTACATCAAAATCTTTACCAGCTTCTTCTTTTTCATCTACATATTCTGGTAATAAAAATGCATCTGGATAACCTCTTTGTTGATTAATAAATTCGCAAACATGCTCCACTTCTGGTGTATCTACAAATGCACATTGCAAACGTGTAACTTCACCATTATAACTAACTAACATATCTCCTTTACCAATTAATTGCTCTGCACCACCAGTATCTAAAATTGTACGACTATCTATTTTTGAAGAAACTTTAAAGGCAATACGTGCAGGGAAATTTGCTTTAATTGTACCTGTAATAATATTTACAGAAGGTCTTTGTGTAGCAATAATTAAATGAATACCTATGGCTCTTGCCAATTGTGCTAAACGTGCAATAGGCATTTCAATTTCTTTACCTGCAGTCATTATTAAATCTGCAAACTCATCTATCACTAAAACAATAAAAGGTAAGTATTGATGACCTTTTTGTGGATTTAATTTTCTTTGTGTAAACTTCTCATTATACTCTCTAATATTTCTACAACCTGCTTCTTTTAAAAGGTCGTAACGATTATCCATTTCTATACACAAAGCATTTAAAGTATGTACTACTTTTTTAGTATCTGTAATAATACTTTCTTCTTCGCCAGGTAGTTTAGCTAAAAAATGTTTTTCAATAATTCGGTATAAACTTAATTCTACTTTTTTAGGATCTACTAAAACAAATTTTAATTGAGATGGATGTTTTTTATACAATAATGAAACTAATAAAGCATTTACACCAACTGATTTACCCTGACCAGTAGCACCTGCCATTAATAAGTGTGGCATAGCAGCAAGATCTACAATAAAATTTTCATTATCTATTTTTTTACCAATTGCAATAGGTAAAGAATAGTTATTATTTTGAAACTTATCGCTACCCAACATTGTTTTCATGCTTACAATTGTTTTACGAGCATTAGGAACTTCAATACCTACTGTACCTCTTCCTGGAATTGGTGCTATAATACGAATGCCTAATGCTGCAAGACTTAAAGCAATATCATCTTCTAAATTTTTTATTCTGCTAATACGTACACCTGGAGCAGGAACAATTTCGTATAAAGTAACTGTTGGTCCTATAGTTGCTGCAATACGTTGTATAGCTATATCATAATTTTTTAAGGTAGCAATAATTTGATTTTTGTTAACTTCTAATTCGGTTGGGTCGTGTACAATTTTTTCGCTGCCATGTGTTTCTAATAAATCTAATGAAGGATATTTATAATCTCTTAAATCTAATGTTGGGTCGTAATTAAAAGTGGCTAATTCATCGCTTCTTTCTTCTAATGCTGTATTATCTATTTCTTCATTTTCTACAATTTCTTCTGTTGCAAATTCTTCCTCATCATTAGTTTCAGTTGTATCTTCTTCTACTGTTGGATTAATTTCTAAGCTTAAATCTCCTGCTTCGTCTGTAGCTGCAAATTTATCATTAATGGTTAATGGCAATTCACTGCTTAAAGTATCATTTAATGCTATTGAATTATCTTCTGCTGTTACTGCTTCATCATTTTTTTCTGTTAAATCAAATGTAGTTAAGTTTTCATCTTCATCAGTTTCTGGCATTATAACAGTTACGTTTTTACCAGAAGTTTTTAGTTTGTTAGCACTTACAGGTGCTGCTATTTCTTCATCTACAAACAAACGTGCATTATCATCAGCAGTATCATCTTCTTCTTGCATGGTTGTTTGTTCATTCTCAAATGTGTTATCCTCAAGCGTTGTATCAATTATTTTTTTAGGTGCTGCAGTAAAAAGTTTTTTAAAGAAATGTTCTACACCTCTAAATGAAGGATTAAATCGCCAAATAAAATAAGTAAAAACACTGAGTAATAAAATAGCGCCAGTACCAATATTTCCAATCCATTTTACCATCCAATTATTGATTAATTCGCCAACTGCACCACCCCAACTAAAATCAGAAAATTTTGAAACAAATGTAAATGCAACACTTAGTACAAGAATTCCTGTAATTAAATAACGTACATTTCTTTTGATAGAAAATATTTTTTTACCAAATAATAAATTTACACCAAGTACAAAAAAGAAAGTACAAAATAAAAATGAAGCAATACCAAAACCATTGTAAATAAAATGATGAGCAACATAAGCACCTAATACTCCTAACAAATTATTTACATGCACATCATTTGTAGAAAATATTTTTACACCAAATTGTTGCACTTTATCCTGATCTTCTTGCCAAGTAAATAAGTATGATGTAAATGCTATAAATAAAAAAATAGTTAATACTAAACTTATAGCACCAAAAATTTTTGTAGTACGTTCATCTTTCACAACTTCAGCTACTGTAACTTCTGTTACCTTATCTGTAGTAAGATTTTCTGGATTAGGCGTTTCCTCTTTTTTCTTTTTTAAACGATTGGCCATAATTAGGCAAATTAATTTTGCCTAAGCTACAAAACCCTTCATAGTTAAATAAAGCATGTGGATTACTTTTAACTAATTTTTGCTATAATGTACCAATAGTGGATAACTTATGCTTTTAGCCAATATGGTTTTTAACAATTCTTGCTTGTACTACTTGAAGTTTTAATGGTAATTTTTTTACAAATTATCTTTTAAAAAATAACCTATTTCATAAATATTCATTGTAAGATTAAAAGTCAAACACACTATTAATTGGTTAATTTTGAATTTGCAATATTTAAGCAATAGTTCATGAAAATAAATTTAGATTTAATTGTTCGTCCACATATAAAAAAGCTTGTTAAAGCAAATAGTGAAACAGAAAATTTGCAGCAAAAAATTTTATTAAACAAGCATGAAAATTGTATGGGTAGTCCATTAATAAAATGGTACAATCGTTTCCCAGATAAGCAACAACAAGCTGTAAAAAATGCTACCAGTAAAATTAAAAATATTACACCCGAAAATATTTTTTTAGGTAATGGTACAGATGAATGTATTGATTTATTATATACTTGTTTTTGTGAGCCAATGATAGATAATGTAATTGTGTGCACACCAACTTATGATAGATATGAAATTGCAGCAAATATTCATCAGATAACTGTTAAAAAAGCAAATTTACTTGGCAATTATCAGTTAGATATGGACTTGTTAGAATCGTTGGTTGATGAGCATACAAAAATAATTTGGATTTGCTCTCCAAACAATCCTACAGGCAATTCTATTTACAGAGATGATATAGAAATTATACTCAATAATTTTGAAGGTTTAGTAGTAATTGATGAAGCTTATATAAATTTCTCCAGACAAAAATCTTTTTTACAAGAGTTAAAAGATTATCCTAATTTAATAGTATTACAAACATTTAGTAAAGCTTGGGGTTTAGCTGGGTTACGTTTAGGAAAATTATTTGCTCATCAAGAAATTATAGCAATTTTAAATAGTATAAAACAACCTTATAACATTAATACAGCTACACAAGAGTTAGTATTAAAAGCTTTAGAAAATATTAGCCAAACTAATGAGATGATAAAACATATTGTAGCTATGAGAAAAGAGATGGTAAAATCATTAGTACAATTTTCTTTTGTAAAAAAAATAAATGATAGCGATACTAATTTTTTAATGATAACTGTAGATGATGCTAATGCTTTATTTAATCACTTATTAACCCAAGATATTTTAGTAGAAAATTTAACTCATTTACCACTTTGCGAAAATTGTTTAAACATAACTATTGGCACAGCAAAAGAGAATGAACAATTAATTGCTGCTTTTGCAAGTTTTAAGCCTTAAAATTTTATTGATACAAATGATGGCAACTGATTAATTTTGCAAATTCCTAAATTGAAACATTGAAAAAGTTTTGGCAAAAAATTTACGATTGGGAGCAATGGCATTTTAATGTTATTTATGCTCCACTTACTTTAGTTTGGCTTTATTATTGGATTAAAGCAGGAAAATTTTGGTTTTTCTCTAATGTAAATCCTACCTTACAATTCTCAGGTTTAGAAGGCGAAACAAAAAAAGAAATGTTTGATCAGTTGCCTAAAGAAACTTATCCTACAACTATTTATATACAACCTAACGAGAATTTTGATACTGTTGTAACTATGATGCAACAAGCTAATTTACATTTTCCTGTTGCAGTAAAACCAGATATTGGTACTAAAGGTTTATGTTTTAGAAAAATTGAAAATGAAGCAGCTCTAAAAAATTATCATCAAAAAGTTCCTTTTGTTTATTTAATACAAACAATGGTAGAGCTACCTTTAGAAATGAGTGTTTTTTATGTTCGTTATCCAAACTCAACAAAAGGAAAAATTACAGGTATTACAGCTAAAGAATATTTACAAGTAAAAGGTAATGGACAAGATACATTATTGCAATTAATACAAGCACATCCAAAAGCAAAATATAGAATTGCAGAATTAACGAATAAACATGCAGAAAATTTACAAAAAATTATTGCCGATGACGAAGTTTATTTTTTAAGTATTGCAGGCAATCATAATAGAGGTGCAAGATTTGTAAACCTACATCATGAAATTGATGAGCAACTAACAAAAGTGTTTGATGATATTAGTAATTACACTCAACATTTTTATTACGGAAGGTTTGATATTAAAACTGCATCGCTGCAAGAATTAAAGCAAGGAAAATCTATTCAAATACTTGAATTTAATGGCACAGGAGCCGAACCAAATCATATTTACGATTGCAATATGAGCTATTTTAATGCTTTAAAAACAATTGCAACTCACTGGAAATATTTATATGAAATTGGCAGAATAAATTATCTTAAAGGAATTAAATACACATCGTACAAACAAGGCAGAAAATATTTGAAAGATGCTTTTGCCACTTATGCTATTTTAGAAAAAATAGATGTAGATTGTTAAACTTTTAAAACACTTCATGACAGTTATTATTATTTTATTAATAGCATTTGGCATTAGTTTTTTAGGACAAATTGTATTAAGCAATATGAATATGGCTGCTACACAATTAAGTGTACAAGAAGGTTTTAAAAAAGCTTGGCATTTTGCTATTGGTGTAGCAATTGTAGAAATTATTTATTTAAGAATTGCATTATCTGGTATGAGTTGGGTTACGCAGCATAAAACAATTTTTCAAGTTTTAGGTTGGCTTACTGTATTAGTATTTTTAGTATTAGGAATTATTGCATTTATTGCAGCTACCAAACAAGTTGCAGAAAAAAAAGGAGTATTAATAGATAATAAATTAAATCGTTTTTTATTAGGTATTACTATCAGTGCATTAAACCCTGTACAAATTCCTTTTTGGTTTTTATGGAGTACACAACTAATACAAAATAAAATTTTAGAGCCAAGCTTTTATCAGTTTAATATTTTTTGTATTGGTGCAGGATTAGGCACTTTAGCAGGAATTGGTATTTATATACATGGTGGTTATTGGGCAATAAATAAAATGAAAACAAGTAATAAAACACTTAATATTATTATGGGTGTTGTATTTATTATTACAGCATTAATACAATTGTACAGAGTAATTTATAAACCTTGGATTTAAGGTAAGGTAAAATAATGTTGTCCTTGATCTATATCTTTTTCAAGAGCATTAATAACTACTTCTAAATGCTTTTCATTTCCTAAAAAATCTGCATTAGATGCATCTATAAAAATGGTTTTAATATTATGTTGTTTTATATAGTTAGTATAAGTGTCTTGTAGGTTAAATAAATATTCATCAGGAATTTGTTGTTCATACTCTCTATTTCTTTTTCTAATATTTTCTTGCAATTTATATACAGGAGCATGTAAGTAAATTAAGATATCAGGAAAAACTAATTGTTGATGAATAATATCAAATAATTTTTGATAAAGTCTAAACTCTTCTTCTGGCAAATTAACTTTTGCAAAAAGCAAACATTTAGTAAATAAATAATCAGATATAGTAATGGTTTGAAATAAATCTTTTGTATGTACCATATCTTTTAGTTGCTTATATCTTTCTGCCATAAAAAACAACTCAACAGGAAAAGCATACTGTTTAGGATTATCGTAAAACTTAGATAAGAATGGATTGTCTGCAAATTCTTCTAAAATAATTCTTGCATTATAATGCTTTGCAAGTAAATGTGTAAGTGTGGTTTTACCTGCTCCAATATTCCCTTCTACCGTAATAAAATGATGTTTCATACAAGGCTTCAAAAATAGCCAGATGAAGAATGATTAAGTTTAAATCTTTTGCACATTTAAATTGTCTGTACAATCATGTAATAGTTGTAAAATATTCTTTTTTTCAACAGGATGTATTAAATTAGGAGCTACTTCTGCTAAAGGAGTTAATGCAAATCTTCTTTCTATTAGTGCAGGATGTGGTAGTTGTAAAATTGGGTCGTTACAAATAAAATTTTCAATAATTAAAATATCTATATCAATTATTCTGGGTCCCATTTTTATGTTTCTTACTCTACCCATCATTGATTCTATTTGTAATAATGTTTTCATTAATTCAATAGGTAGCAATTGTGTATTTAATGCTAAAACCTGATTATAAAAATTAGGTTGATTAGTTACGCCCCAAGCTGCAGTTTCGTAATAAGCAGATGATGCTATTATATTGCCACAATATTTTTCAATTAATTTTTTTGCTTTAGTTAAATGATGAACTCTGTTGCCAATATTTCCACCTGTTAATAAATAGGCTATATAAGGAGTTTTAATTATTGTACTCATTTTTACAAAATAAAAATTTTTTTATCACATTAATAAAATAGTTTTGCATGTTTTAGTTTATGCAATCTCAGTATAATCAGTTTAAAGCTTTAATAGCAATTACCAAAGCAAGTTTATTAGCCATTATAAAAAATCCTGGCTCATTATTTTTTAGTCTTGTTTTTCCTTTAGTATTTGTTTGGGTATTTGGTTTTTTTGGTATGAATGGTTTTAGCAAACAAAGAATTTCTTTTACACAAGCTACAGATACTACTAATGCTGTTTATGCTATTTTAAACAAAATGCCTCAGATAAATATTATACATTATAACAACGATTCTTTACAAAAACTTAATTTAGAAAGAGGAGAGTTAGATGCTGTTTTAACTATTAACACACAAAAAGATTCTTTACAAAAAGTGCATTACACAATACAAGTTACAGCTACCAATGCTACTGCTGCTGCTGTTGCACAACTAATGCCTTATTTAGAAAATATTTCATTACAAATAAATCCATCTATCAAAAGTAATTTATCTATTCAACAACATATTTATACAATTCGTCCTTATAAACAAATAGATTTTATATTACCAGGGCAAATAGGTTTTTCTGTTTTATTTTCTACCTTATTTGGTATAGCTTTTACATTTTTTAATTTAAGAGAACAATTGGTGTTAAAAAGATTTTTTGCATCGCCAGTAAATAAATTAAGTATTTTAACAGGTATAGGATTTAGTCGTTTAGCTTTTCAATTATTGAATGTTGTAGTATTAATTGTGGTAGGTAAATTTTGGTTAGGCTTTACATTAGCTCATGGATTTACTACATTTTTTGATATGATATTTATTTCTATACTCATGTTGTTTTTATTAATGGGTATTGGATTAATTTTTTCTAGTATTGTAAAAACAGATGCTACCATTCCTTTACTTATCAACTTATTTGCATTGCCCCAAATGCTTTTATCAGGTACATTTTTTCCTATTAGTATTTTTCCTGCATGGTTGCAATCTTTATGCAAAATTTTTCCATTAACACATTTTAATGAAGCTATGAGAAAAATATCTTTTGAAGGAATGGGTTTATTAGAAGTGTGGAATCATATTGCTATTATTGGTTTGTGGGGTATTATTGTTTATGCAATTATTTATAAAGTATTTAAGTGGGAGTAATTTTTTAAATTTATTTTATTATGCGTTTTTTAAAATTAGCAGTGATTAGTATTGTGTTTTTATTTATGGCAGTTACTGCTATTGGTTTATTATTACCATCATCTGTTGTTGTTTCTAGAGCTATAGATATTAAGGCAGATAAAGATATTGTTTATCAAAAAATGAGTAATATGTATCAATGGCAACAATGGATGGTAGGTTTAGATAAAGAAGGTGTACAAATACATTCTGCAACAGCAGGAAATTTTTTAGGTACACAAGTAAAAATTACAGATACTAATAATTATATTATTCAATCTTCATGGACAGGTAAAAAAGGAACTGTACAACATAGCATAATGCGTATTATTTTTCATGATGCATCTCCTCAAATTGCAGTACAATGGCAATTTACAGAGTATTTAAAATGGTATCCTTGGCAACGTTTTGGTGCTATGATGAATGAAGCAGTTACAGGAGCACAATTAGAGCAAAATTTATCTTCCTTAAAAAAGTTAGTAGAACAATAAGCATAAAAAAAGGTCTGATTTTTATCAGACCCAGTTTGTAAACACCTGGGCTGTTAGGCTTCCAGGAATTTTGGACTATCAGGCTCTTGCCTTTGGATATTGGTTTTTTTGCATTTAAGGCTGCAAGTACCTTAGTTTTTCATTCATTGGATATTCAAAAACGGGTTTGGCTTTTCTAAGGATTCATGGATAAGTTGTTAATTTAATACAATCAGTTTTTAAAATTTTAAGGTGTTAGATTTTGTTGTTGTTGTTTTACTACTACTTTTTTTATAGGATATTCACTTTAAAATCTTATAAACCTTGTATCAAATTGACAACACAAAAATATACACAGGTTATTCCCAAAACAAGAGTACAACTTCTCAATTTTAGAGATACAGTATTATGCAGAAATATGGTAGATATATGATTTGCAGCATCGTATTTTTTCTAATAATTTCTTAGTAGATTAACTTATTTTTCTGCTACCTTTACAAACACTTTCTTTTGAGCCCTTATATTTATATATTTTATGAGTGAAAAAATAAAAGTAATTATAACAGAAGATCATGCTTTGTTTAGACAAGGTGTTAAAGTAGCATTAAGCCATAGACCAGATATTGAATTTTTAGGAGAAGCAGAAAATGGCATGCAATTATTAAACATGCTAAAATTTTTACAACCCGATATAATACTTTTAGATATTCAAATGCCAATTATGGATGGTATTGCAACTTTACCAGAAATAAAAAAAATAATGCCTAATGTAAAAGTAATTATGCTAACCATGCATAATGAAGTTACATTAATTGCTAAATTAATGGGTTTAGGGGCAAATAGTTATCTTACAAAAGACTCTGATAGCGAAACTATTTATCAAGCTATAAAAACTTGTTATGAAAATGAATTTTTCTTTAATGAGTTTACCAATAGAGCTATGCTTACAGGCTTACGTACACAAACCAATGCACCAAAGCAAGATGATGATGCAGAATTAAGTGATAAAGAATTACAGGTGTTAAAATTAATGTGCGAAGAAAAAAGTACTAAAGAAATTGCAGATATTGTAGAAATTAGTCCACGTACTGTAGAAGCAATTAGAGACAGATTAAAAGTAAAAACAGGTGCTAAAACTACTGCAGGTTTAATTTTATATGCAGTAAAACATGGTATCATTGAATCTTAAAAATTGATATTATTTTATAGAAAAAATATTTCTGTGTATTAATGATTACAGCCAAAAGCCTCATAGAAAAATATCAATTATTACCTCATCCAGAAGGAGGTTATTTTAAAGAAACATATCGTTCAGAAGAATATATTGCACATCAAGCATTACCATCAAGATTTACAGATAAAAGAAATTTTTCTACAGCTATTTATTTTTTATTAGAGCAAGGAAATTTTTCGGCTTTTCATAAAATTAAAAGCGATGAATGTTGGCATTTTTATGCAGGACAAACTTTATTAGTACATATTATTACTACTAAAGGAGATTTGCAAACTATACATTTAGGAAATAATATTTTAGCAGGAGAGGTTTTTCAATTTGTTGTACCAGCCAATTGTTGGTTTGCTAGTGAACCAGCAACAAATACAAATTTTAGTTTTGTAGGCTGTACAGTAGCTCCAGGTTTTGATTTTGCTGATTTTGAATTAGCCAATGCAGCTACATTAACTCAGCTTTTTCCTCAGCATGAAAATATAATTAAAAGATTGTGTAGATAATGTAAGAGTTGTATAAGTATTAACTCTTCATATTTTCATATTGTAATGGTACGCCAAAATTGCCATTTCTGCAAAGAGCAATTACTGCTTGTAAGTCGTCTATTTTTTTAGCTGTAACTCTTATCATATTATCCATAATTGCAGGTTGAACTTTTAAGCCACTTTCTTTAATAGCTTTCACTATTTTTTTAGCATCTTCTTGTTTCAAGCCATTTTTTACAGTAACATTTTTTTTAACAACTTTACCACTTGGGTAAGCATCTTTAGAAAAATCAAAGGCATTGCCATCTATGCCTTGTTTCATGCTTCTACTAATTAATACATCAATAATTTGATCTAATTTCATATCGCTATCAGCTTCTAATAAAATGGTAAAGTCTTTCTTATTTAAATCAATTACTACATGGCTATCTCTAAAATCGAAACGATTAGTAATTTCTTTACGAACTACATTTACAGCATTATCTAATAACTGAATATCTACTTTACTAGCAATATCAAATGATGGCATAATAAATTATTTTAAATAGTTTATTTAACCTACTAATGCAGCATAAGCAGCACTATCTAATAAGCCTTCAAAATCTGCAGTATTATTTACAGTAATTTTTACAATCCAGCCTTCTCCATAAGAGTCGTTATTAATTAATTCTGGTTGTTTTTCTAATGCAGTATTAAATTCTGTAATAGTACCAGCAATAGGTAAAAATAAATCGCTAACAGTTTTAACAGCTTCTACTGTACCAAAAACTTCATTAGCTTGTAAGCTTTTACCAACAGAGTTAATATCTACATACACAATATCACCTAATTCGCTTTGAGCAAATTCTGTAATACCAATTGTAGCAGTATTGCCATCAATGCTAACCCATTCATGGTCTTTAGAATAACGTAGGTTTGAAGGAAAGTTCATTTTTATAAAATTTTTGTTGTGCAAATATCTAAAATAAAACAATAACCTAAACAATTATTCAATTTATAATAATAAAAAGTAAAGAATTAGGAATATTTTTAATTTTAATAGAAATTTTAAGTTCATAAAACTTCTTTAATGCGATTTTTATTTTCTTTATTATTATTTTTTCCCTGTTGGCTATTTGCACAGCAAACAGAAAAAATTTTATGTAAGCATTATAATAAAGAGAATGGTTTAATACAAGGTAATATTTATGATCTTGTTCAAGATAAAGAGGGGTTTATTTGGATTGCAGGAGAAGAAGGATTGCAGCGTTTTGATGGTTATGAATTTGTA